>PLSG01000451.1 GCA_003164155.1 Parachlamydiaceae bacterium
AAAGCATAGCACTTATGGACTGGATGGTGAGACTGAAAGCTATAAGCTCGAAAAGCCATCAGTCAAAAAGTCAGAGCCTGTGGAGTGCGGCCCCTCTGAAGACGTCGCAAGTAAATGTCGCTATCTATGGGATCAAGCCAAGGAAACAGGGGAATCGGACTATCTCAAACGTAAGGGGGTGGGGACCTATGGCATTCGCTTTTTAGAAAACCGCGATTACGGGCGCGTAGCGCTTATTCCTGCACGTGATCCAAGTGAACGCCTCCTTGCTGTTCAATTCCTCAATCCTGACGGGTCTAAACGATTCCTTGAGGGTTCGGTAGTGGCCGGCCTATTTCATAAGCTTGGCGAGCTTAAAAATGGCCATGATATCGGGCTTGCTGAATCCTATGTTACGGCAGCCAGTTGCTTTGAGCTTACAGGAATCATCGCCGTTTGCGCTTTTAGCTCCGGCAACCTCCCAGCCGTTGCCAAAGAAATCCGAACAATGTACCCGCAAAGCCGCCTCATACTTTTTGCTGATAATGATCGGCATCTTGAACAAAATAAAGGGATCATGTCGGCTGAGAAAGCTATGGCTGCCGCTGGCCCTAATTCTCTTTTGGTATTTCCTGATTTTGGGGAATCTCTAGCAAGTCGAGATGCCAGCGACTGGAACGATTTAGCAAGGATTAAAGGGCGCGATTTTGCAGCATCACAAATGTTAAAAAAACTGCGTGGAGTTTTATAAATTCTCATGCGCCGATTAGCAAAAGGCTGTCATAAAAATTATTGGGAAGTGATTCTAAATAGGAAAGAATAGCAGAAAAAATATAAGACAAAAATCACGATCACGCAATATGTGTTGTGGCAACACGCTGCTTTTAAAAGCATGGATTGCACCGCTTCGTAATAGAGCCGATTCTCTAAATTTTTAACGCTTTAACCTTTCTAAGAGGACATCTTTAATCGCCAATTCGCTGCCAATGCTGGTCAAGTCGATATTGCTTTCTTCGATAGCTGCGATGGCGGCTCGAATTAGTTCGGCTCTGCTGATGGCTGCTTTGGTATTTAGTCTAATCGTTGAAGCAAGTTGATCTAGCCAGTGAATTTGCTTATCTAGCAACACAACAGTGACTTTGCTCCAACCTTCTTTATGCTCAAGAGGACGCCCCCTCGCCTGCTTTTCTTTCGGAGCTTCTTCTTTATTTTGCGCTTCCTCCTCCCTTTGCTTTTTGAAGAAGGGTTCCCTCAGATCCGGCAGCTCTTTTTTCTGTTTCGGCTTTGCGGAAAAGATGTCATCCGCGCTTTTTCCTAGTTTTGGTTTGCTCATCCTTTTTATTTCCTTTTGTGCGTTGAATGACTTCTTTTGCTAGAGCTTGGTAAGCCTCGGCTCCTGAGCAATTCCAATCATGTTGGAAAATTGTTTTGCCATAGCTTGGGGCTTCAGCAAGTTTAATATTTGTTTTAACTTCTGTTTTAAATACGGCGTTCTCGAATTGCTTTCTGATGATGTCGCATATTTCGCCTGTAACCTTGGCCCTGTTATCTACCATCGTTAATAGGATGCCCAATAGAGAACTTTTGGCTCCTGCTCCAGCCTTTATTCTATCAATGGCATCCAGAAGAGACACTAAGCCTTCCAATGCCAAATAGTGAGGTTGAATTGGTACAAGATAATGATCGGAGGCAACTAAGGCGTTTACAGGAAGCAAGCCCATTGTTGGAGGGCAATCGAGAATAATTGTATCGAATTTTGTATTTATGGATTTAATTCCACCCTTAATTACTTCCGTCCTTTTATCGTGGTTAGCGAAGTTGATGTCGAAATTAGCGAGAGCCATGGAACCGGTTATAAGGTGTAAATTCGGAATAGTTGTTTTTCTGATAGCATCCTCTATAGGCATATCTTCAAGCAACACTTCAGCAATAGAAGGATTAAATGACCCTCTGGATACTCCTAGAGATAGAGACGCAGAACATTGAATATCAAGGTCAATAATAAGAACTCGTTGACATTGCATTGTGAGAGCATGCCCTAGGTTTACTGCAGACGTTGTTTTGCCGACGCCGCCTTTACTTTGAATACAAGAAATAATCATGGTGCAACCTTATAGCTTAAGTTTTGGAATTAATTCCATAATTAAATACATAAATCTTTCCATCCGTACGGAATTAAATCTTGACGTAAAGTCGCCCTTCCATCCATAATTCAGAGTAGTTTATAATGCTAGTTATAATATACTTCCTGTTTTGCCGTAAAGAAGGAAATCCATCATGACGCTAATCCATCAAGAAATAACGCCTTCCATCCATAGGGAATTAATTCCATCCTTAAATCCTTCCACCTTTACGTATTCTCAGATTAAGAATCTTAGGGAAGAGGCTATTTGGCGAAATTTAGATAATGTGACTGTCGAACAAGCCTTAGATGCTTGGTACAAATCAATGAACCGATTGACGGCGATTAACTATCAATCAGGGATGCGGAAGCTTATTGAGTTCAGATTTCTCAATCAATTCATATCGTTGCAGCAG
>PLSG01000064.1 GCA_003164155.1 Parachlamydiaceae bacterium
GCGGCGGTGGCGGCGGCGGATTCGGTCCTTCGAAACCACAGTCTTTCCGTTCCAGATCAAACGACAACTAAATCTACGGAAAATTCAAGCAAAAGTTGAAGTTCCCGAAACGAGGGAAATTCGTTCTTTTTGCTTGAATAAGGAATAGCAAACTGTCAGCTGACCATACCTACAACTAGGGGGTCAGTCTATTCCAAAGTGGACATGCATAATGTCCACTTTGTCTATCAGACGCCCTTTGTCTATCATGCACCACCACATCTCAATTCTATTTTTTCTTCGAGCGTTCGACCGCCACAGTATTCGGGCAGCCTAAAAGCCCAAGTTATTCTGCCCAAATTCTAACGATTTTTTTTGATCGCGTATGAAATGCGCGTGTCTGATATGCGATAGAGCAAGTAGTCGTCTCTATTTGCAAACACATCTAAGATGGCATTAAAAACGCATGGAATATCTGTATCGTGCCAAAAAATGAAGGAGGGATTAGACAGCAATGCTTGCGTTGACTCATAAAAAACATGCGCATAATCGTGTTCTCCATCTATAAACCAAGCATCGAGGGGATAATGTTTTTCGTAGGCATAGGTCATGCTATCACCAAATAACTGAACATAAGGCAAGCTGCACCGCGCACCGGTAGTGTAGGCATTTAAAAACGTATATTCTTTGGGGACATTTGGGGGCAAATCTAAACTATAAACTGTGCTTGAACCAAGGGCATTTTTGATAATCATTGTGCCCACACCCTCGCAAGTGCCTATCTCAAAAAGATTAAATGGCCGATATTTGGCGAGCAGGCAATGCAAGACCAGAAAATCTTCATAAAAGCCAGGAAATTCATTTCGGGTAATGGCTTTAGCCATGAGCGTTGCATCCAACACGTCATAAGAAGAAATAAAACGTACATTTGGATTGACAAGCGAAGTTTGGTCGGCTCGCACATCCGCACTGACCAGCATGGCCAGTAAAAATAGAAAACTGAAAGTTTTTTTCTTGAAAGTCTTTAGAACGTGCATGTAGACATCCTTTTTGGTTAATTGCATAAAATTTTTCAAAAATCCAGCCCTGGTATCTCCTATGTAGCGCAATGCGCAATGGGTCATGATAATCCCCCTTTAAGCAATTATTCTCAAGCCTTCGTTTCTGGGCAGAGCACCTGATACCCTGTCAATTAGAGGGTGGCCAGTGGAGCCATCCATGCATACTATAATTTTTCTTTGCTTTATCGTCTAAAACAGGCATTATCAGCAGCAACAATATTATAGGAAGCCCCCTCCATCACCCACTAAAACTCTCTAAAGCGCAATCAAAAAAACTATAAACTATTTCTAGTGAGGAATGAGCTAATGCCTCACTCTAAATTTTTCTACATTGAGGAAATCAAAATGGATAGGCACATAACTTCTAAGCTACGCTTTTTCTACATCTTGTTTATCACGCTGATAACGCCCCTCTTCGCCGACGAAAAGCTACTTATTTTCACCTATAGCTATAACAGACCAGATTTCATTGAAATTCAGCAGAAGACATTTAATAAATTCTTGCAAGACGATTATACGTTTGTAGTATTCAACGATGCAGTAGACCCCATTATAGCCTTAGAAATTCAACAGAAGTGTAAAGAATTGGGTATAAAGTGCATAGATATACCTCAACACATCCACAAATCGCATAATCCCTCCGATCGAAATGGGGCAGTCGTGGATTTCTCTTTGGATAAATTGGGCTACCAACACAATGGAATGGTGATATTATTGGATTCTGATCTGTTTCTTGTTAAAGAATTCAGCATAGTGAATTACATGCAAGACTTTCCCCTTTCTGGGGTGGCGCAAGCGAGAACAGATGGGGAAATTGTCATCGACTATCTATGGGTGGGCATCGTATTTATAGACATGTCCAAATTGCCAAACAAAGAATCCCTTAGATTTTCGCCTGGCAATATAAGGGGCATAAACGTAGATACCGGGGGATTTTCACACTTCTATCTCTCGCAAAATCGATCAGTTCCAATCAAATATATGAACATGTCTTATGTCTCACAAGCCCATCGCGACTTGACTGATGCTACATGCTTAGAGTACCACCAAACTCAAGAGTTTCCATGCTCACATATTGTCGAAAAGATAAAAGAGCAGAATAAATTTGATGACAAACAAATCAAATATATCCTGGATGGAGGATCGACCAATAGCGAATTTTACCTCAATGCGCATTTTTTCCACTATCGGTGTGGCTCAAACTGGGATGGACAATCGCGTGAATATCATTTGAGAAAAACACAGTTTTTCAATCAGTACATAAATGCCATTCTCAATGAATAAGGCCAAAATAATGCCGAGCTCCCCTGACGCAACAGTTCAGATCACCCCGTAGGGAAGTGGAAGAGGCTTAATGATCAGAAGCTGGAAAGAGAAAGGCTTGGACTCGAGGGCTTTTCTCTAATACGGCGCCCCTATCTCCTACCTATATCTTCAAATTTTCCATTTACTTTAAATGTCTTTTTTTTAATTATGCTTTCCTTACCAGCTATTCCCAACGAGGTCACAATTTCGCATTTTGCCCACAACTGAAGGTCTAGATGTTTTTGCAAAAATCAAAGGAATGAGAATTTATTTTTTAGATTAAATGG
>PLSG01000104.1 GCA_003164155.1 Parachlamydiaceae bacterium
GTTCAGCTGGAAGTCTTTCGGCGGGGACTTCTTCTATCAAAGCGGCAATTTTGTAGGGCAGTTCCCATCAAACAGAATATCCATTGCCTATAAGCAAGAATTTTCCGTACCCTACCTGGGGCTGAATCTGGCGGGAAATTGGAAAACCTGCCAAGTGAATATTTTCGGAAAATATACCTGCTTTGCCCATATCAGCGAGTGGGATGGACACCCGCTCAGAAATCTAACCTTTAAAGGTAGCTATCCTCGGCAGCAGTACTGGGGTATAGGAGCTGATGCCTCTTGGTGCTTTTGGGAGAATTATAGCATTGAATTAAAATACGCTTATGAAAAGCTGCAACAAGGCCGAGGAAATGCTACAGAAATTAAAGGAGGTGTCAGCACGACCTTTCGCAATGCGGAAGAAATTGACCACTTTCACAATTTATTTACACTTGGCTTGTGCGCGCGTTTTTAACTTAAATCCATTTGTAGCACCCCATCCAGAGCGCAAGCTANNTCACAGAATTAGGGGGTAAAATTGGAACAGATTTCTCTCGAAAAAACATCGTTTGTTTCACCCCAGGCCCTGTCCTTTCACTGATTAGAAATCTAACAAGTGGTATGAAAGAAAGCTGCCACGCTTTTTGAGCCATTACCCAGTTCACGGTATTTCCTTATGGCAAAGGGGGTATTACACACAACAACCTCTTTCACTCCTTTGGATAAAAGATATTTTTTTATTTCGCTTGAAACTTTTAACATTCCAGAAATAGGATCGTTGTCCGGTAGGTCGGGCTGTCTTCTACCGGTGCTCAAAATAACCACTTCAGGCACAGGCAGAGTTTTGTGTGCAAAAATATAATAGTCTATATCTTCGCGCCTATAGCCAGGCGAATGATGCATGCCAAGCGTTGAGCTACATCCATCCCATTTCCAATCCCATTTTAGAATAGTTTGAGTTTTTGATACATCAGCTGCTAAAAATATGAAAACATCCTTAAATTCCAATACCTTCCCTGCTACATTCACGCGTATAAAATTCCACCCATTAACTCCAATCGTGGGTGCTGCACCCAATGATGTAGAGGACAAGGCTGCAGCAGATACGCTTTCAAAGGAAAGTTTAGCTTCACGTTCTAGCATATCTTTTTTGTACAGGTGTTCTAATTTCGTATCTTCCTCGCTTAAGGGCCCTTTTCGCTGTGTTTGGGCAAAGCAGCAGCTTTTTGCAGTAAGAGAACTAACGCCTCTTGCGAGCTGTTCCATTTCGTCGATCTCATTCGCAAGATCTTCTTCCTTGCTTACCAAGGCTGTTTTTTGCTCGGATTCCGATGCAAAAAATCTTCTTACCGAAGAAGAGCCGCCTCCTGATAGCTCTTCCATATCGTCCTCTGCCTCACTTTGTGGGGCAGGTAAAGCGTGAAGATGAGAGATGTCCAAAGGAAATGAAGTTCTTTCTACAGGGGTTACAGATGCCATTTTATTCTAGTCTGCCTTCTTTGAGGGTTTTGATAACGCGTTCTGTTTTTATTTGACAATCTTTACACTTTTTCGACACTTACTTCCAAGTGCGTGCCGCAAGTTAAGCGGCAACTATGGAGAGCAGCACATCGATCTCGGCTTTCACTGAATTTTCTGAATGGCTACTATGCGCTGTAGAACTGTCGGATGACTGTAAGAGTAGGCCACTTTCCAAGGATGTGGTGTCAAATTCGATAAGTTTTTAAGGGCTAACTTTTTTAAAGCAGAGATCATAGTACCCGGCTGGTGATAGGTTAGAACAGCATAAGTATCGGCTTCATATTCAAAGCGGCGCGATAGCATATTCATGCCTATAGAGAGCAGTGTGCTTACCGGAGCATAGAGAATAATAAAAAATAGCAAACTGGCGTAAATGGAGGGGGTGTGTAGGCCAAAAGCTTGTAAAAAAGCGGGATTACCTATAAACCAAGTCAAAAGAAACAACATCAAGCCTGTGTTGAGCAGGGAAAGCACAAACAATTTAAAGATATGCTTCTTTTTATAATGACCGATTTCATGCGCAAAAACTGCCACTAGCTCTTCTACAGTGTGATTGGCTATGAGTGTATCAAACAAAACGACTCTTCGATGTTTTCCAAAGCCAGTAAAGAAAGCATTGGACTTAGTTGAACGCTTAGAGCCATCCATAGTAAAGATGCCTTGTAATGTAAAATGCTGCTGCTTAGCATAGCTTTCGATGGCCTGCTTAAGTGCTCCTTCAGCCAAAGGAGTGAATTTATTAAATAACGGCATAATCCAGGTAGGAGCGAAATAAATTAAAATTACTTGGAAAACAGCTAAAAAAATCCAGCAATATAGCCCCGCCAAATTTCCGGTTGCTTCAAAAATCCAAAGAATACAGGCTAAGACCGAACCTCCCAATATGGCAGCTAAAAAAATCTGCTTGGCGAAGTCTATTGAAAAAGTTTGAGGGTTTGTGCGATTGAAACCATACTTTTCTTCTATCACAAAAGTGCGATAAATCCTAAAAGGTAAATCTAAGATTAAATAGCCTGCTGTTAGGCTACCTAAAAAAATTAAGCCCGTGAGGATCTCACCGTATTTAAAATGGCGCGCAAATTCATCTAAAAGATTAAAGGCACCCAAAAGAATGAGGCCACACAGCAACAAACAAAAGAAGGTGGAATGCAAAATATCTAAAAAAGTGTTTGCTTTAAGGTAGTTTTGCGATTGTTGGTATGTGGAATGGGGAAAATCTTGCGCCAGCAGCTCTGGTGGATTTTCTTGTAGGTTTAAAAGATTTGCGCCTTCAATAACTAATTTAAAAAGCCATTGAATCAGAATAAGCGAAAGCAAAAAGTATTGACTCATAATTTTTCTCCCCTCTTCTACGAATGGTCGCGGTATTTTAGTGTAGATAAAGAGTATCATACTTGCTTTTCTAATGCAGCTAGAAACTTAACTATTCACATTTCCCCAGTAGAGCGAACTTTCCCCGCACCACATTTTCGTGAACGCGCCCGANNATGATCTTTGTGATTAAAAATGAAGGGTATCTGGATAGTTACAGAATTTATAAATATGGCATTAACTCCCCCATTTGGGATTGCTATTTTTATTTTTTTTGGTTTAACTGAAATTCTACTGTACACAAATACCTTTTTAAGAATTTCAGCCTTAAAAGCTTGGCTTTTTTATTTGAGGTGTATGCTAGAGAGGGGATGAGCAGAAAAATATTAGACTCACTTGACAGAGATTAAAACGTTTTCCATTCATTTTAAACGGAGAAATATCATGACCATTATTTTGACCATTATCATAGGTTTTATCGTAGGTCTACTCGCAAGATTTTTAACCCCGGGAAGAGATGCTTTGGGTTTCATATTGACTACGCTGTTAGGTATTGGAGGCGCATTTGTGGGGAAATTCCTAGGCCAAGCTTTTGGTTTATATGCTGAAGGAGAATCAGCTGGTTTTTTTATGTCTTTACTGGGTGCGATTATTATACTTTTTATATATCATCATTTAAATAAAAATAGGAATGCTTCCTAGATGCTTAGAAATTATGCTCATCTTTAGGGTCAAAATTTCGACAATTGCAACCGTTTCTTCTATCCTCTCCCAATCCTATCCATCTTTTTTATCCTTT
>PLSG01000022.1 GCA_003164155.1 Parachlamydiaceae bacterium
TGAGCAGGGCATGCACTTCTTCAGGATTGTGCACGATCATGTGGTCGAGTGCTAAAATGAAATAGGTGATGTCTGGCCTAACTAAGTGCATCTGTTCTTTTGACCATATGTCTCGCTTGCCTATCTCCACAAAGCGCGCATTTTTATGGCTGCCGCGCAAGGTACTGTCGATGAAGCCTTCGCCGGTCAGAGAGTTTAAGATGACATCCACCCCATGCCCTTGGGTGTCGTGTAAAATCTGTTCGGCGTATTCCAGATTTCTGGAGTTGTAAATGTGGGTGATCCCTAAGCTTCGCAGATAGGTTTGCTTTTCAGAGGAGCTAGCGGTAGCGTAGATCTCCGCCCCGATATGCTGCGCTATCTGGATAGCTGCCAAGCCCACGCCTCCCGCTCCCGCATGAATGAGCACTTTTTCTCCAGACTTAAGTTGTGTCAAGTTCTGGAGGGCGTAGTAGGCCGTAGCAAAAACTGTCGGCAGGGCGGCGGCTTCTTCAAACTTAAGCTCCGCTGGCATGCGCACCATTAAGCGTGCGTCGCCTATGGCGCGATTGGCCAAGCTGCCAGACACAAAGCCGAAAACCTGGTCATTTATTTTCAAAGTCTCTACTTCAGAGCCTATGGCTGTAACCACCCCGGAGCATTCCAGGCCCAAAGCTCCGGCATCACCCGGGTAAAGTCCTAGGGCATTTAAGACATCCCGGAAGTTTAGTCCAGCGGCTATGACACCGATGGCTATTTCATGCGGAGCTAGCGCTTTTGATATATCCAGGGGCTGCAAAACTAAGCTTTCTAAAGAGCCTTTATTAGGGGTATGCAGCTGGTAGTATTCTTCATAGGGAAGTTCTAAAACGGTATCTGAGCTTTTAATGGCATGCGTGCGCAATAGCCTAGGGACATAGCGCTGTTTTTGCCGATAAGCCACCTGATCATCCTCATCCAAGTTGGTCAGTTCAAATAAAATCTGTTCTACTTCAATTTGTGGCTCGGATGCTGCATCTAAGTCGATATGCCGGCAGATGAGCTCGGCATGCTCCAATTGCACAGTTTTGTAAAAACCGTTAAAAGGGGACAGGGTCAGATCGGAGATAAAATGGGGAACGGACTGGGCACCTTTGGTAATATAGCCAAGCAGAGGCATTTTTATGGGGTGAAGAGTGACTAAGGCTTGGGTTAAATAAAGCGCCCCTTCGAGGCTAGTTTGCTGTGCCTGTAAGGATAAGTCAAATGTGGGTTCACCAGAAGAAGCGGCCTTGCCGCAAAAGTACAGAATGCCTTTTAAATTACCTGACTGCAGATTTTCTTGAAGTATCCGCAGCATTTCTACTTTGCATAGCGAACCCGTTTGTGCAGGTGCTATCACAGTGCTCTGCGCTCCAAGTTCAACCAGGCGCCTCGAAAAAGCGCTGCTGAGCTCACTTCCATCAGAAAAGAGCAGCCAAGCCCCCACTAACTCTTGCGAATTTATTGACGGACTGGAGATCGCATGCTGTGAAGTGGGCTGCCAATCGATCTGATAGCTCCACTGCTGGATGATGTTCTCGGTTTTTAGAATATGTTGTAAATTGGCCTGAGTCGTTCTTTTAGCCCGGTACCCTTGCACACTTAGCAAAACCGCCCCGCTTTGCGAAAAAACTTCAAAATCGGCACTTATCGCCTGTTCAGATCGGCTGGTTATTCTGGCATGCATTTTCACTTTGTTTTCCAACGGGGAAAAAAAGGTCAGTCGATCGATGCCGATAGGCAAATAAGCCTCACTCTGTGGAAAGCTGAGCATTTTATTGATCGCTAAAGCTTGAAAACAACCATCCAATAGCAAAGGATTGCACAAGCACCCCGTTTCCGTTTCACTGTGCAATTCGGCGAGTATTTCATCGTCTCCGAGCCAAAGGCGTTCAATAGATTGAAAATGCTTCCCGTAGTGCAATCCCTGTTGCGCTAAACTGTGGTAAAAATCAGAAACCGAGGCCTCTAGAGGGCAAAGCTGCTGTAAATCGCTCCACTTTAGGACTGATCTGGTGGTTATGTCGGGAATGGCAGTGCGCGTGCTCACATGACAGTCCCAAGCTAGAGCTCCATTTTCTCCTTTTACTTGGCTGAAAATAGAGAGTTCATAGGCATCATCATCTTCTTCTGGATGGGCGATCAGTTGAATTGAGGAAAGGCATTTTTCTGACAAAAGTAGGGATTTTTGAATGCTGAAATTTTCTAGAGCCACCTGTTCATTTTCAAATAGTTGACAGCTAGCTGCAACGACTAATTCGACAAAGCCAGCTCCAGGAAAGAGGATCGAGCCAAAAATCTCGTGTTCTTTGAGATAGGGAAGCAGGTCCAAATCCAGTTCGTTTTCAAATATTTTCTCGCCGGATGCCGTGGGAATGCATGTTCCCAATAAAGGATGGATGAGATGGTGCTTGCGCTGCGCAGACAAAGGCTGCACAGCAGCCTTGGCCCAGTAGCGCGCCCTTTGGAAAGGATAAGTTGGCAAAATCACCTTTTGACGCGGATAAGGTAAATCAAAGCCCTCCCAATCAATTTTAACGCCTTCTAAGTACAAGTTCGACAAGCTATGCAGCAGACGTTCCCAAGCATCGCCTTCCGAATGTGCCTCAACCAGTCCGTCGCCTTGGGTTAAATCCGGCTGGCGTATGTCGTACAGCTGAAAGTTGGGGGCCATCGCTAAGAATAGCTGGCACCCCAGAAGTTTCACCTGGTCACTTAGTAGAGGCATGCCTGCCTTGAGCTTTGCAGACGGTTGGATTTGTGCGATCCAATAGGCGGCATTAAAGGAGTCGGCGGGAACGAGCTTTCCCGTTAGCGGGGAAATCAAGCCCATTTGAGGTGGATGATAGGACACAGATTGAGCTATTTTGCAAAATTTTGCTTCTTTGCCAGGGTCTAAAACTCCATCAGCTGCTGTCGCTTGCATGAGATGCGCGCAGCCCAAGGTCAGCTGGCATCCATCCTCTAAACTGATTAAACCGCTTACCACAGCGGCTGCGTACTCTCCACAGCCATAGCCTATGGTATACTGAGGAAGCACTCCCCAGCTTTTCCAGAGCTCTGCTAGGGCATACTCACAAGCAAAGCGCACCGCGTAAGTGCAGATGGTTTGATTTAAGACATGCTCGCTGTCATAGCTTTCAAAGATGTGTTCCAGCAGAGGCTTGTCCAACTGCCTATCGAAAATCTCGGCGCATCTCTCCCACGCCTTTTTAAAAACAGGCTGGGTGGCATAAAGCTCACGAGTAATTTGGGCATATGGAGCTTCTGTCTGCGTGAAAAGAAAGGCCACCTGGGGAGGACTCGCAGGGATGAGGGCGATTTGATAGGCGCAGTTTTGCAATTTAGTCAGGGCCGCTTGCGAAGAGGACGCCGCAATAACCATCCGGTATTCAAATGCAGAGCGGCCTGTATTGGCTGTAAACGCCATATCTGCAAATGATTGCTCTGGAGGAGCTTGATCGATATTTTTGGCAAGATGCGTGGTATAGCGCGCTATGAGATCGTGCAGTGCAGGTTCCGATTTAGCTGAAAGCATCAGCAGGTGCAGTGGACGTTCACTTGAGGATGTGGCCATTGCCGGTAGGGGCGCTTCTTCCAGTAAGATATGCGCATTCGTGCCGGTAAATCCAAAAGAGCTCACTCCTGCTCTGCGCGGCCCTGCCTGCACCCAAGGCAGATTTTCCTTGGGGATAACCACTGGAAGGTTTCCCAACTGGATTTTGGGATTTAAATTTTCGAAGTGCAGATTGCGCGGAATAAGGGCATGCTGCAAAGCCAAAATGACCTTGATTATTCCGGCCACGCCGGCGGCGGACTCCAAATGGCCGATATTGCTTTTCACTGCCCCAAGCACCAGGGGATTGGAAGGAAGCCGCTCTTTTCCATAGACGTCGACAATGGCCCCCACCTCAATCGGATCGCCCAGGCTTGTGCCTGTGCCGTGCGCCTCAAGGTAGTGCACCTCTTGCGGATTCAGCTGCGCATTGGCAAGAGTTTGCCGCAGCAGTTTTTCTTGCGCAAGGCGATTGGGTACAGTCAGCCCTCCGCTGCTGCCGTCTTGGTTGACACATGTACCTTTGATGATAGCCTGGATAGGGTCGCCATCGCGCTGTGCCTCGCTCAAGAGCTTTAAAATAAGCATGCCGCAGCCTTCGCCGCGCACATATCCATTGGCCTCGGCATCAAAGGTCTTGCAGCGACCATCGGGCGCCAGCATGTGTCCGCTAGAATAATTGATGGTGGTTTCCGGCAAGAGCATGATGTTAACTCCGCCGGCAATCGCCAAGCTGCTTTCGCCATAGCGCAAGCTCTGGCAGGCTTCGTGAATGGCTAC
>PLSG01000282.1 GCA_003164155.1 Parachlamydiaceae bacterium
TCCAAGGTGTTGTCCATAAGCACAAAGAGGGGAAGGGCATCGGGCAAATGATTGGTCAGAAGAGTTAGGTATTCCGCACAGGCATCGCGGCAAAATAAGCGCACGAGCTGTTTTCCTGCAGGGCTAGAAGATAGCGCATAGGTGTCTATGGACATTAGATCTTCTGTCGCTACAGCTCCAGTTGGCTCGTGCATCTCCATGTGGAAGGTGTGGCTATCTCCAAAGTGCTCTTTCAACCATAAGCGGAAGTTGCTCTGCTGCAGCTCGTCCCAGGGGAAGTGCAGGCTGAAATCGAGATCGCCTTGATAAATGCAAAGGCCTACGGTGCGTTCTTTGAATTCAGACCAAAGCGTTTCCTTGAAGTGTTCTAAAGACAGTTTCAGCGACTGATGCTGCATCTGATTTTCAAGGGGATAAAAGAGTTGGGAAAAAAGGCCGAGATGGATCTTCCAAAAAATCCCCTTTCCCAGTGCGGCGCCGTCTATAGCTCTCTGCCTGGCCGCCTTCCAGTCGAGGGTAGCGCGTAGGCCTCCTTCGAGATCTATCAGCATAATATCGGGAAATTTATTTAATAACAGTCCGGGATCAACCGGCATATAAGCGCTATCTTCTTCATCCATAAAATACTTGCGTGATATTCCTCATTGCGGAGTTTTGATGATTTCCCAATTTACCACAATCCCGATATTGTATCGAGGCAGATTTAGCAATTGGCCGCAAAAGAGAGCATAGAACACAAAAAGCAGGCTGGTCACACAATCTAGTAAATTTTAACGCCAAGAAACACACAAAGCATGCCGAAGAAGGGCAAAAAATATTTTCTTTCTCTGCGTCCTTTGCGATCTTTTGCGGCCAATGTGTTAAGTCAGCGTGTTACCCATATGAGGAGGGTTCAGATTGACTAATATTAAACCTTTTGCGATCGTGCAATCGCGGGCTCTTTCGTTCAGGCGTATTGTTATCTCCACTCCAATCAAGAGGTGAATATGTTTGCTGCTTCAGTCTCATCTGTTCCTGCAGTGTGTTCCCCTGAATATCCTTATGCCGGGACACGCAATCCTTTATCAAAAGTTTATCTGTTTGTGAAAGACCTATTTCATCAGATCGTGCATCAGCATCCCCTCATCTCCTCATCTGCGGCTTTGGCTTTGTTGTTAGCTATCCGAAAGTTCAGATATCATCCTCTGGTGCACAAGCATGCCGCCGCCCTTCAGGTGGTCAGCTTGGCTATCTTGCTCAGAATCGGCAAAGAATGGAGCCATCTGCCGACGGCCTTGATCTTTCAACCTATTCTTAGCGATCTGGGAATTTACGCTGATTTCAGAAAGGGGATGAACAAAGAGGTTTATGTACCAAGGGAGTGCTGGTATAGGGGAGAAAAAATTGCCAGCCTGAGTTATCAGCTGCAGGAAAAACGCAAAATCCCCGTTCTAGAGACATTCACCTCAGATCCTTGGAAAAGAGGCTTTGCCCAAGGGGTGCTGATGGGGGATCAATTAATCCATCTTTACCAGCACGTTATGCGGCCTATGAAATTCCTGCTAGCTATGCAAGGCGGCGATATCACCGGCCACAAGCTTGCCCAAAATACCCAAAATATGACTTTTCCTGCGGAGTTTCAAAGTGAGATTGAAGGTCTGAGCGTTGGGGTGCAGGAGTGGTCTAAAAAATCTGGCATAAAGTCTACTCTTAGCATAGAGCAACTTAGATCCATCCACGTTTTGGCAGACACTTACAAGCAGATCTTATTCAGTTTGGGTTGCAGCACCGTGGTGTTAAAGAGAGGGGAAGATCTGTGTGCTTTCAGGCACCTGGATTGGGTCGCTTTTCAAAAGCTTGGCCGCTATATGTATGAAGCTATCCATAGCGGCAAAGACATTGAAACGGGCAAGATCTGGAGGACGAGGGCGCTTACTTTTCCTGGATTTGTGGGGATGCTCAACGGCACAAACGGCGCGTTGACGCTGATTGTCAATGAGTGCAGTCGCGTTTCACACACCGAAGGCGTGCCCTACAATCTCTTTGTAGGCAAGCTATTGCGCCAAGCTTCTTCGGTAGCAGAAGTGGATGTGGCGATCACGAAGATATCCCTTTTAGCTCGCAACTTATTGCCGGCTTCCTCTTTTCACCTGATCGCCTTCGATAGCCGAGGCGAGGTTAAAAACTACCAATTTTATGCCAAACCAGGCCATCTTGTGGTCAACAGAACCTGCGACAAACAGGGTGTGCTGATCGTCACCAATCATGCCATAGATCAACGCTTCGGTGGGATTATTCCTGGCACGCAAAGCTCGGCCACCTCAGAGCTGCGTTACCGACTTATCCAGCGCGCTTTAAATGCGCATTTAAATACAACCACGCCATTGGTTGATGTCCTCAAGCAGGCCTTAAAACATGATCCCGTAAATGGCAAAGCCACCATTGCCTCGATTATCTACCATGGCGGAGCGATTTCGTACGCCTTTGACAACTGCAAAGCTGGCAACTACTGGAAGCCATAGGCTATGTCATTTTCTTCTGAATCGAATTTAAAAATTTTTAATCACAAAGAAACTCACAAAGAACACAAAGAACACAAAGAGGAAGAGGGAAATTGAGTCTGTTAATTTTTTCCTATGCCTTCTTTGTGTCCTTTGTGATCTTTATGTGTTTCTTTGTGATAAAATTCTTGAAATCCGAACCTAGGAAATTTTAACGCAAAGAAACGCACAAAGGTCGCAAAGGACGCAAAGAAGGAAAATAGTTTGCTTTTTTTTGAATTTTTTCCTGTGCCTTCTTTGCGTCCTTTGCGTTCTTTGTGNNTTTTTAAAATTCGGTGATCGAAAAGGGGAGCAAGGCCCAATTGCGTTGTCCGGGAAAGATATATGCGCTATAATGGTGCAACTGATCAGGCTCACAATCAAAACCCCAACAAATATTAGTTACATGCCCGCAGCACCACTCGCCTATGTGATCGATCGCGTTTTGTCAGCCAAAGAAAATGCCCTGGTATTGCACATCCGCGAAGGTGGGCCAAAACCCTCTATCCGCCCTAAAGACCTTTATCGCCAAGCCCTGATGGGCAATGCGCGCGAGCAAGACAAACTTGCTCTAAACTGTCTGATCAAAGGGCATATGGCCCATCTGAAAAAAAAAGGGGTGGTGGTTCAAGAAGAAAAAGTTGCTTTGAATGCCTTATGTATTCCCTATACACATACCAGGGAAGCTTTAAAGCTTTTGGCCGCTACGGGCCAGCTCTATTTTGGCGATAAGCAGCTGGTGATAGATCTCTACACTCCGGTGGAATTCTATTACAGCATTGAGCATGCCCCTCCGAGTACTTCTTCTGGCGATACACTGGGAAAACCGGTCGTTTTCGGACGGATCAAAACGAGTTCGCAGGATTTCACTGTGCAGGAATGCGATTTTATCTGCGCCGGGCCGCCACATTGGTTTATCAAAGGCTTTACACTTAAAATCCTGGCCACGACAATTAGCTGGAAACAGCTGCAGCAGATGTTTGAATCAAAAAATCTCCTCTATGTCGACCAGCATAACCTGCAGACATTTATGGATGAAGCTCCGGCGGATGCCGATGCCAAGCCGCCGCGCACTGCTTTTGCCGGCAGCACGCGGCAGTTTTTGCAGAGCCAAGCCGAACCTCTTCCGCTGCTTATCTTGCGCGACCGCTATGGGGCCTTTGCTGACTTGTGGATGCTTTATAGCCCCCTGAGTGCATCTGCTTCCTCTTTAGCCTCTTCTGATCTGCGCATCGCCTTTCACGATCCGCGCGTTTCGTTGCAAAATGCGCTGAAAACAGGAAATCGGATTTTAAAGCGACATAGCGTCGCAGAAAAGAACTGGGAAAAAGATCTGCTTGAGACCGGCTTTATAAAAAAAGAGTCCGGCACCTCGCACTACTACTGCCCGATGGACACGGTGGGCAAGAGTTTGACTTTTCTCTTGGAAGTGGGCTGGCATATCCTCGATTGCCATGGCAACCAGGTACAGCATCACACTCAAATTACCTTGGACATGCGTAGCGAGCAGCAAGATATCTTAGTCAGAGGCAAGATACGCTATGCCGAATTTGAGGCTGATCTTTCGGATGTGGTAGGGTCCTTTACGCGCCGGGATCGGTTTGTACAGCTAACTCCGGGAAAAGTGGGGCTGCTGCCTGATCGCCAAGCACACGCAGCTTTCGATGCGCTCATAGAAGAAGGGGAAGCGGTCAGCGGGGGAATAAAAATCCGCAAGCAGAGCTTTGGAGCTCTGTCTGATATGTGGGAGTGTGCTTCTAATCCGCAGCTTCAAATCATCTCGGAAGATAGTTTGAGCGCCTTAAAAAACTGGGTGCAAGCCGGAGCTCAGGATTTGCCTGTGGCGCTGCCAGGCCCGGGGTTTAAAGGGGTTTTGCGCCCTTACCAGCAAGCTGGACTGGACTGGCTAGCTTTTTTGTATGCGCATGGCTTTCATGGACTTTTAGCCGACGACATGGGGTTGGGCAAGACGGTGCAGGTATTGTCTTTTTTATCGCGCTTAGCCGCCCTCCCATCTTTGGGTCCCATCTTAATAGTTGTCCCCACTTCCTTGATCTTTAACTGGAAAAAAGAGATCGAGAAATTTCTGCCGCACATGTCCGTCTATGTACATCAAAGCACAGCGCGTCTCAAAAGCCGCGCCCAACTGGAAAAAATTCCCCTGATCATCACTTCATATGCCTTGTTGCGCATCGACCTGCCGCTTTGGCAGGACATGGGTTTTCATTGCGTGATCCTAGATGAGGCGCAAGCCATAAAAAATCCAGCCACACAGAGCGCCACGGCGGCTTTCCGTCTAAAAGCGCACTTCCGCCTCTCCATCACCGGCACGCCTATAGAAAATCATCTGACGGATTTATGGTCGCAATTTCACTTTCTGTTGCCCAGCTTATTGGGGGGCAAGGAGGCTTTTTCGGCCGATGTACAAGCTTCGGCTTCCGATAGCCGCTACCTGCAAAAAATAAAGAAAAAAATACGCCCTTTTCTTTTGCGCCGGACTAAAGACGTTGTGGCTAAAGACTTGCCCAAGAGAATTGACCAGGTGGTGTGGATCGAAATGCAAGGTTCCCAGCGCGAGGCCTATGAGCAATTTCTTGCGGGGGTCAGAGGGGGGTTGCTTAAAAAAATAGCAGCAGATGGCCTAGCGAAGCATCGCATCGAAGTGCTGGAAGCTATCTTGCGCTTGAGGCAATGCTGCTGCCATCCTATTTTGATCAGCAGTCAGCTTCAGCAGACTGACTATGTAAGTGCTAAGTTGGAGACGTTGCTACAAGACCTTGAAACCATCCATGAAGAAGGGGGGAAGGCCATCATCTACAGCCAGTTTACTTCCATGCTGGCGCTAATAGCCAAAGAATTACAGGCGCGTAGTTGGTCATATGTCAAGCTCGACGGAGCAACTAAAGATAGGGAAGAGGTGGTGATGCAGTTTCAAGAAAACCCCCACATACCCTTTTTCTTAGTCAGCTTGAAAGCCGGGGGGGTAGGCCTAAATCTCACTGCCGCCGACTACGTTTTCCTTTTTGATCCATGGTGGAACGAAGCTGTCGAAAACCAGGCGATCAACCGCGCCCACCGCATAGGTCGCAGCGGCACGGTGTTTGCCAAAAAATATATCATCGCTGAAAGCATCGAGGAGAAGATGTTGAAGCTCAAAGAGTCTAAAAGCGCTTTGGTAAGCCATCTCTTGGATTGCGAATCTAATCAGATCAACTTCACCGAAGAAGATCTCTTTTACTTGCTTTCCTAAAGAAATGCTTTCGGCACAAAATAATCAGGCGGTTGACGCTCAGGCTGTGTTCACCTGTACAGCGAAAACTTTCGGTCACAGAACCTAGGAAATTTTAACGCAAAGAAACAAACAAAGATCGCAAAGGACGCAAAGAAGACTGGGGTCTGGCTTGTTATTTGGCGTCTTGAACGGTAGCAAAACCATGCCCACAAAAGCCGTTCAAAATGCAAATTGCAAGCCTGACCCCTAGCAAGGCTTCCGCCAAGCGAGCTTT
>PLSG01000494.1 GCA_003164155.1 Parachlamydiaceae bacterium
ATTCGGGCACGGGCACGGGCACGAAAATGAGGTGTAAGGGAAGGTTCGTGATAATCGGAAGCTGGGAAGCTAAGGCTTTTTTGGGACCGGGGTCTGGCTTGTGATTTTGCGTTTTGAACGCTAGCAAATCCACGACCACCAAAGCCGTTCAAAATGCAAAAATGCAAGCCTGACCCCCAGCAAAGCTTCTCGACGAGCGAACTTTTACCTCTCAGCAGGCTTATATTTTGCAAAAGTCTTTCGGGGGCCTTAAAGTAGCAGGAAAGCTTGCTTGGCGGGAAGCTCTGCTGGGGGTCAGGCTTGCAATTTTGCATTTTGAACAGCTTTTGAGGTCATGGTTTTGTAAGCGTTCAAAACGCAAAATAACAAGCCAGACCCCAGTCCTTATTCTTCTTCCCCCATCCCCACCACGGTGCTATAGCACAAGATTAAATGATCGACGCCATTCATGGCGCGATGTGGATGCTGTTCGGGAGGGAGCTGATAGCGCTTGGCAATCT
Organism: Parachlamydiaceae bacterium; assembly: GCA_003164155.1. Lineage (GTDB taxonomy): Bacteria > Chlamydiota > Chlamydiia > Chlamydiales > Parachlamydiaceae > BOG-1457. The sequence continues at coordinate 501 of PLSG01000494.1, forward strand.
CGTTTTTGGAAAGGTTGAGCTGGCTGGGAAATGGCTCGCCGAGTTTGCGGGCCTGCTGTGTCAGCAGAGCCCAGTACATCGAGGCAAAGTCCAGCCAATGATAGGGCCAGTTGAGCTGTTCTTGGGTATAGACATTGACTAGTTGGGTGAAAAACCCCTTGTCAAAGGCGGGATTTTGGCAGATAAAGACGGCTTTGCCGCGTTGAATGTCTAAGTCGGTAAATAATTGGATGATCTCGCTGGAAATCAGGGCTTCTTCTTTGCCATCGGCCAGCATTTCCCAGGTAAAGCCATTTACCGCGATGCTGGCCAGATCCCTGTTTTCCCATTTATCGAAAGGCTGTTTGACGATGCTTTGATAGGCGGCCAAGGTATTTCCGGTAGATATATCGACGATTTTACAGGCGAGTTCGACGACACTGTGTTTTCTGAAATCGAGGCCTGTGGTTTCCAAATCGAGAAAAATAGCCAACATATCCGATTGCCCTCTTAGATATAAAAATAGTCATAAGATGCTATTTATGGGCATTTTGAGCAATAGTTTTTATAGTCCTTCCAAGAAGGATGATAACTCAATTTTCTATGGCCATGCGTCCAAAGGGAGTTACGCAAAAGCAGGGCTGACCGTTGAAAGTGCCGATCGACACCATGCCCATCTCAAAGAATCTCTCGCAGATGACCATTTCTATCAAAAGTTTTTCTTCAGGAGTATAAGTAGGCAAGTTATAGCGCCAGCGCTTGCCCTTGCAGCGCAATATGACTGGTTCCGCTGTTCCCACGGTGCCTACCATTCCCTTAATGAAGTCTTCGAGAAAAACCCACCCTTTGGAGGAAACGCGTTTCAAGTTTCTTTCGATTTCGCGCATGCTGCGATCCATATTGTGAGCTGGATCAAAGCAGACTCCGCGATAGCTTGTGATAGGCAGTTTGAATAAAACAGAAGCCTGTTCTTGTACGGATTTTTTCAACCACTCTTCGGCAGAGGCGAGCACCTCGAATTGGCCGTGGGTGAGGGAAGCTAATTGCAAAATCAGGGATTGGGAGATGATCTGACTGAAATAGCTGGAGAGCATCTGAGGAGCTTGGTTGGCCAACATAGGCAAGCATCCCTTCATCACTTCGCTGCTAGCAGCATAGTTATGCCCTTCGGAGCTCACGGCGATCGACCTGTTTCTAACAGACTTCAATAAGGCCCCTAAATGCGTTAAGAAAGGGAAATCACCCTCCTTTTTGCCTGCGATAGCCGCCACATCGGTGATGCTTTGGGGGTGCGTTTGTTTAAAGAAAAGCAAGTATTCGCGCCACTCGTAAAAAGGCGTGACGACTTCTTCCCAAACATCGCCAGAGCGGCTATAGCTTAAGCAGCACACAAAATTGAATTCCATATGCAACAGTAATTCTTCTAGTTTCAAGCGATTAAGCCGAAACTTATCGATTAAATCTTGCGTGCGTACTTTTAATTCGGGGGAGTTGAAAACCTCTTCCATAATTTGACGCATGATGGGTTCATCGAATTGGATTTCATGTAGATAGCGCTCATAAATTTTGGGAGTTTGCAAGTATTTTTCAATAATGGAATTGAAGATATTATCGGCTGTGCGCGGAATGGTATACCACAGAGGCAAAACATGGATGGGGACTCGGCTAAGCAAACTCTGCAAAAATTCGATGTTAGGCGCAAAGTCCTCATTGAACTTGGTGATTTGGAACTCATAGTATTTGCGGATTTCCTTGTCTACTAGGAGTGTGTCACCTTGGACGGTAAACAATTTGGTTCTGCTGAGCTTGGGCAATACCTGCATAATTGAGTTGACAGAAGTGTCGAGCAGGCGAGCTAGGCCGGCGATGGAAGTCTTTAGGGAGCCATTGAGGATTTCTCTTAGCACTTCGACTTCAAAGACAGTAAATTCCGCCATCGCCAGCCTGTTCTCGATGTCAACCTGATAGTTGTAGTCGGACAAATTGATTTTATTTTTACGATTTACTGTCACAAACATAAAGACCACCTAAATTTATTTTTCCCGATTTCGCTTCACATGAAGTATATATCAGAATCCATTTTTTTCACAATTCAATATTAAGGATTTATTAAGTTTAAATATTAATTACAGGCATCTAGCAAGCATTTTTAAACGTCGACAAAAATATCTTGAAAAAGCATTGAGGCATATGCTGCAAAGGACAGCAAACTCTTTCTTTACAGATTCTTTTTTTTTCTGTATGTCTACTGATTCACTTGCGTATCTAACCACTTACCCAGTAAGCACTATGCAAAACGCAAATATTTTTAAGCATTATGATTTGGCTGTGATTGGCGGTGGAATTAACGGCGCGGCCATTGCCAGAGACGCTTCCTTGCGCGGCCTAAGCGCAATCTTGTTGGAGCAATATGACTTCGGCTCTGGAGCCAGCGCAAATACATCTAAGCTGGCACACGGGGGATTGCGCTATTTGGAGCATTTGCAACTGCATTTAGTCAAAGAGTCGTTGTATGAGAGAAACCTCCTGTTGACAAACGCCCCTCACATTGTCAAGCCGTTACCTTTTGTTTTTCCCGTCTATAAAGGAGATAGGCGTCCCCTCTGGATGGCAAAACTCGGTCTTTATATGTATGATTTTTTGGACAGAGGGGCTCTCATCCCACGCCATTCCAATCTCAATGCTCAAGATCTTAGTGCGCTTTTCCCCACCATCAAACCCCAAGGACTTAAAGGAGGTGTCTTATACTTCGATGCGCAGATGCTGGATTATCGCTTGGTAATGGAAAACATCCTGGCCGCACAAGAAGCCGGAGCGACTATTTTGAATCACACGCAGGTAACAGGCTTGAGTAATCCCATTCAGGGAGCTGGCAGCTCTGAAGGCGCAGGTCCCACGCAGATCGCTATTGAAAGCCAGATGTTGGGTATTAAAGGGAGCATTTGGGCTGATGCTGTAGTCAACGCCTCGGGCGCTTGGTCAAATCAAATTTTTGCTTTGGAAGGATCGGTGGTGCCCTACATGGTTAAACCCACCAAAGGCGTACACGTGGTGCTTCCCCAAGTGCATAGCTCGCATGCCCTGGTTTTGGCTGCGCCGCAAGACAGCCGCATTTGCTTTCTCATGCCGTGGGAAGAGAACACCTCGCTGCTTGGTACCACTGATACATTTTACACAGGCAGTCCTGACCGCTTATGCGTGGAACCGCACGAGATAGAGTATTTGCTGCAGACTGTCCAGCACTACTTCCCAGACTTAGCGTTTACCAAAAAATCGGTGATCGCCACTTTTGCGGGATTAAGGCCGCTAGTTCAATCTAAAAAGCAACGTCCTTCAGATATAAGCCGCGAACATTTTTTGGCCAAGTCGCCTGCCGGCATGATTACCTTATTGGGCGGGAAGTTTACCACGCATCGAAAAATGGCCCAAGTTGTAGTAGATGCCATCTTCGAAAAGCTCAAGAGCACACATGAATTTGTGCCTTGTGAAACTAAGCAGAGCCCTCTCTACGGGAGCAAAAACACCACCTATAGCCATATGTCAGAAGCTGAGCTTAAAAAAATTAGCGCGGCGTACGCCCTCGATCTGTTGCATGTGCGGCATCTGATCGACCATTATGGCGGCGCCACGCAAGCTATCTTGAAGATTATAGCAGACAATCCTTTGGAAGGACTGGTCATATGCACACAGCACCCCCATCTTTTTGCCGAACTCACCTATGCTATTACTGTGGAAAAAGCCTTGACCTTGGAAGACTGGTTCTGTCGTCGCACGTCCATCTCTCGTTCGCGTTGTCGAGGGGTGCATTGCGTCAACGCAGTTGCCAAGAGCTTTGGCCAGCTGCTCGGATGGGATGCGGCCGCACAGCAAAAGGCCATTAGCGATTACCTTGCGTCCATTCCCTTTTCATCGAATTGAAAAATTTTTAACACAAAGAAAAACAAAAAGAACACAAAGGACACAAAGAAGGAAAAGGACAAAAACAAGGAT
>PLSG01000180.1 GCA_003164155.1 Parachlamydiaceae bacterium
ACCTCGATGTCCCGCCAGCCGATAGTGTGCAGCAAGGCCGTATATCCGAGCAACGCCCATCCCTTTTCTGCCGCTTCGGGAATGATGGGATAGGAGATCAAAGCTAAGCTCTTTAAGCACTCCAGGCAACAGGCGATGGTGTTTTGCATGCGCCATATAGTATCGTTTTGCTTGACATCCTGCCAGGGGCGCTTGGCATCAAAATACACATTGCCCAGCTGAGCTAAATCCATCATGATCTGGCTGGCCCGCCGCACCTTGAAGGTTTGGTAAGCGACTTCGGCCTGGTCGACCAATCCTTTGGCACTTTTCAGAAACTCAAGATCGACCTCTTCCAGATTTGCCAGTTGCGGAACACGGCCGCCGCAGTTATTTTTGGCAAATACCAAGACGCGGTTGAAAAGATTGCCCCACTTGCCCACCAAATCGCCGTTGCAGCGGTTTTGGAAGTCTTTCCAGGTAAATTCCGAATCAGCGGTTTCTGGGGCATTGGCCGCTATGGCGTAGCGTATCTGATCAGAAGTATAGCGGGTGAAGAAATCCTCTAAATCGATGTACCAGCCGTCTGACTTGCTGAACTGCCGCCCTTCCAGCTTATAAAATTCGTTGGCAGGCAGCTCGTCGACTAACTTGTAGGGTTGATTTTGCCCCATAACCATGGCGGGGAAGATGGCGGCATGGAAAGGAATGTTGTCTTTGCCGATAAATTGCACAAGTTTAGTTTTAGGATCGCACCAGTAGTTTTTCCATTTGTCTGGATCGCCCTGCAGCAGCGCCCACTCTTTCGAAGCGGAAATATAGCCTATCGGCGCATCAAACCACACATAGAGGACTTTGCCCTCGGTGCCCGGCAAGGGGATGGGAACCCCCCAGGTAGAATCGCGTGTGATAGCGCGGGCATGCAAGTTTTCGACATATCCCCGCACAAAGTTCACCACATTGGGTTTCCAATTTTTGGTAGCTAGCCATGTGTTCAGGCGCTCCTTAAATTTTTCCAGCAAGAGAAACCAGTGCTTGGTGGGCTTATGTACCAAAGGGGCGTTGGTGAGCTTGGACCTTGGATTTTTCAACTCGGTCGCTTCGTAACTGGCTCCGCAGCTTGGGCACTCATCCCCTCTGGCGGCATCAAAACCACATTTGGGGCAAGCCCCCACGACATAGCGGTCAGCCAAAAACCGGTTATCGGCCGAAGAATACAACTGATCGGTCACTCGCTCTTCAATATAGCCATTAGCCAGCAAGTCGTTGAAAAACTGATGGGTGGGTTCCACATGCCCGGGCCAGGAAGTGCGCGAATAGTGGTCGAAAGAAAAATTGAGCTTGGCAAAAAGCGTCTGGTTGATGCGATGGAAAATTTCGATATGCTCTTGGGGCGTTCTTCCGGCTAGATCGGCGCTCAAGGTGATAGCCACGCCATACTCGTCTGAACCGCACACATAAAAAACATCGCTTTTGCATAGGCGCTGAAAGCGCGCATAGCAATCACCAGGCAGATAGGCCCCGGCGATATGCCCAAAGTGTAAAGGTCCATTGGCATAAGGCAAGGCAGAGGTAATCAAAATCTTTTCGGTCATATCCTTTATCCTTTTATAAACGGTGTTACTACCGGGAGAACCTGCCAGACGGCAACGGCTTTTGCACAATCAGCACTTCAAGCTCGGTATCAGGCACGATTTTCCATCCCAATAGAACATATGTATCTATATCTACGTACAATGGCCCTGGCCGCTTATAGGCAAAGAAAGGCTCGATCGCTTGAGGGGATGGCTGGGTACTCGAAAATTCGGTTTGAAAGCCTGCCAAAGAGCTATGGGATTGCTCTACGATCAGCTGCTGTTCGGAAGATAAGCTGCCCCACGATACATAATTGCCTAAATAGCGCTTTGACAAAAAAGTCCAATCCACGCGCACTTTGCCCATCCAATTAATGGCATCGGAAAAAACCCGTCCCGTTTCCCGGCAAAAAACTGCGCGATGAATATTGAACATCTGGTTATCATACTCTTGAAGGCTAAGCATAAACAAATATATGCGCCCCATGCTGGTATAGGATAACCCGTTAGCTCTTCTTAAAGGCATGTGCGTATAAGGGCTTAGCGCGGCAGAGCGTTTGCTCCACCACCAACCTACAAATAGGGCGCCACAGATAAGCACAAAAAAGAAGAGTATCGTTCCCGCTAACCAGCTGGTGGCATGGGCGTCATTAAAGAATAACTTTTCCACCGTCTTAGCGGGCAGCTACACTTTTGGGCTTTTTCTTGCGCTCGGCAGCTTTTTTTACTGGTTCGGCATCAGACACGTCATCGGCATAATCCATATCGAATTCTGCATTATCCAACATATCCTGTGAAGTTATGGCTGGACTAGCGGTAATTTCCTCTATGATGTCCAATACAATATTTTGAGAGTGCGCTCTTACTATAGGTTCACGGCCCGATTTGATAGCATGTTCGGCAAGTTTAATGGCTGTATTTACCAAATCAAACTGATTTTTATATTTCTTGAAAAGATTTTCGTTTGTCAAGGTCTCTTTTTGTTCCATGCCTATCTCCTGTAAAAAATTAAGAAAAAATCGAAAAGCTAATCAGTGCAAATCTCTACCTAATCACTAGTACATCATGTCAATTAAATTGCCTGTCTAGCCGCGCCAAAGCCCCGGGGTTAAGCGATCGCAAATGGGTCAATATCANNTGCGATCGCTCAACCGCGGGAGCTTCCGCGCAGGCTAGACAGGCAATTTAATTGACATGATGTACTAGTATCTTGTGTTCTTCGGCGATCAGAATGCTGCGCAAAACCTGATAAGCAGTATTCAGATCATCATTTACTACACAATAGTCATAATAGCGCGCAGCCTCAATTTCCTTTTGCGCCCACGCTAAACGCTGCTCCACCATGTGCTGCGTTTCCGTTTTTCTACCGTATAGACGTGCGCTCAAGGTTTCAAAAGAGGGCGGCTTGATAAACACAAACACCGCAGGAAATTTCCCTTTGAGCTGCAATGCGCCTTGCGTGTCTATCACCAAGATAACGTGTTTGCCAAGCGCTTGCTGGGCGTGTATCGCTTTGCGCGAGGTGCCATAATAAAAACCGTAGAGGTTGACATATTCGATGAACTCATCTTCGGAAACTTTGTCCTCAAACTCTTCTTCGGTTACAAAGTGGTAGTGGACTCCCGAAATTTCACCAGGGCGAGGCAAGCGCGTCGTATAAGACACACTCCTCACAACATTTAAGGGAAATTCGGCCACCAGCATATCCACTAAAGTTGTCTTGCCCGTGCCAGCTGGTGCGCTGCAAATAAACACCAGCCCATTTTTACAGTTGCCTAATACTTGCATATGCATCATTGTTCAGCCACTTTAACTTAGTGCTATTCGACGTTTTGAATCTGCTCGCGGATCTTCTCTAACTCGCCCTTTATCTCCACCACTTGGCAGGATATGCGCATGTCGCCCGACTTGGATCCAATCGTATTGATTTCTCGATTGAGCTCTTGCAATACAAACTCCAGGGTCTTCCCCACGCTGACCTCTGCTGAGTTCAGTAACCCGTCCAGCTGGCTTAAATGGGAACTAAAACGAGTGATTTCTTCGGCAATATCCACTTTTTCAGCATAGATCCCAATCTCTCTCAAAAGGCGTTCATCATTATCCACGCTGCCGGGAACTAGGGCTTCAATCCTTTCTTTCAGTTTCTGCTGATAGCGCTTGGTGGCGTCCGGGGCATAAAGGGCAATTTGTCCGATCATCTGCACGAGCTTGTACATTCTTTGGGCGATGTCATCTAGCAGATGTTGTCCTTCGCGCGCTTTCATCGCCAAGAAGGACTCTAGGGCCTTCTCGACTACACCTTTCAGGGCTTGGCGGTACAGCTCTTCGTCTGGCATCTCCTCGCCGTAAATGAACATCCCTCCGACGTCCGCTAAAAAGCTTAACTCAAATTTTTGCGCCACGCCCACGGCCTTGGCAATCTTATCCCAGGCGGCTTTGATCTCACGCGCTAGAGGAATATTGGGCGAAACTACCATAGGGGTGGAGCTCTCAAAAAAAGCGGAGACTTTGCAAGAAACTTGCCCGCGCGCGACTACTCCCCCGATCCACTGCTTTACTTCTGACTCAAAGCGCGCCAGCTCTTTAGGCAAAAGGGCGTTGACCTCTAAGAATTTTCGATTGACCGACTGCACTTCCACCACAAAGCGCCCCAAAGGCAATTGCGTGCTGGCCCGGCCGTAGGCAGTCATGCTGCGTAACATGCAATCCCTCTCTTTCCAATACCAAGATAAGTTTTTAGATAATCTTGCAGTATAATTGTTTGCAGCAAAAAAATACAGCAAAAAGGACAAAAAGGACAAAAGGGACAGAAGAGACCAAAGGGACATAAAAGACATAAAGAACTAAGTGAACATAAGCAATGTCATTTTTAATCCATCCATCTGAAAATTAGTTGGCTACAAAAGACTTAATCTGATATCTTTCGTTAACTTGTGTTTCTTTTAATATATTACAAAAATAAGGTGTAACTATGTCCTCATCAACAAACAATGCACAGCCAAAATATTTGTTATCAGAAATAGTAGGCTTTCACGCCATGGTTACTCCATTTGCGATGGGAATCGGCACTTTAGCAGCCAGGGTTTTTACTACCCTTAATCCCTTAGCTGGCGGAATCATAATGGGAGTTGCGACAATCTCTTCACTAGCCGCCACGGTCACAGCTAGCTGCTTTACTAAAGATACTACATCTATTAATAAGACAGGGTCGCTGTTTTCTTTTGTAGGCGCGTTGGCTTTTAGTGATATGGCTCTTAAAGCTTTTGGATTTTCAGCAATAGGTGCTTGGAAAGTTGTGCCCATTCTATTAGGATCTGTTGCCGTATGCCTAGGCACAGTACCTGCCGCAATCGCAGCGGCACATCTGCTTCCGCTTGCGCTATCTGTCGCAATTCTAGCAGGAACTATAGCTTTAGGGATTAAGCTTGGATCTAAATAATTGCGCTTCAATGAGCATCCGCCAGATATAGGTGGCTTCTTTTAGTTTCTAGTCTCGCTCTGTCCGGTTCCTCCGGATAGGGCGAGGCTATTTGGATCTATTAGCTTAACACTAAGCGAACGATAACTTTATACTCAGCAAACTGCGCGTTATGAAATGAGACAGAGATTTTATGCACGCGGCGGTATCTGCGGCTGAATCCATCAATCAAATCTTTGATATAGATTATGCGATTTTTCAAATCTTCAGTATCAAAAGCAAAGCTCTTTGAAGCTTCTTGCATGCCTATGGCATCTCCGAGCGCCACGCATGCGTGCAGTTGAGCGGCAGAAGGCGAGGCAAGTGTTTTTTGGATAATAGTTTGATATTCATCCAATTCATCTTTGGTCTGCACATTCCATGTATTTACGGCGGATATGCCGCTAAGCTTTAACAATACCCCGCCACCGGCCGGCACTCCTAAGGTCGGGTATGCTAAGATAGCCGTGACTACGTGCAAGATTTTCCACGCTAAATTTTCCAAATCTACGCTTTCATTTAACTTTTGGGCAAAAAACGCATTATATTTCTGTAGGGGCTTTACTAGGAAATCTCCAGGTAAATCGGGGGAATGGTAAATTTTTTGCATCGAGGTAATCATACTTTTTTACGCCTTATAGTTTTTCTATTTATAAATGCACGGGGGGCACAATCATTCCCCATGAAAACAGAATTCTAAGGCGAAAAGATTAAGACATTGTGAATAAAATTTATGTGTTAGATTAATTTTCCAGATCGATTCAAAACTCGAAGAATGCATTACATCATTTTAAGGGACAGATTAGATCCAGTTCACCTTTTCGACTACTATGTAACCGTTTTTGCTATCCTTTCCAGTCTTCTTATTTTAAAACTTTACAAGATCGGAAGGATTAGGAGAGATGCGTGCATGCACATTATGCAAAGCAATTCATTGTGCGTATGAATTAAATACAGCGGAAGAAATGGTTTTTTTTAAAGTCCAGGAAAAACCTCGTCAATTTCTTGATGCGGGCGCCGGCATCTTGCAAACGCTCCCCAAATGCGCATGTAGGCAGAGGTGGCTGTGCGGGCAACCAGCTGTAATGCCCGAATAGAATTGCCCCCCAACAATTGCGTTATAGATATACCTGCGCAATTCGCCCCGCCGACTACTCCTATGCCTACCAAAGCGCTGGAAGGCACGCTTCCCCCTAAGATCAGCACGCCGGACATGGCGATAGTACCCCCATATAAAGCATTCTCTAGAGGCCTCTCCTTAACTTTGCCCCATCCATAACTGAGATACTTGGGGATAATTAGCTTGGCTACTTTAGAGCTGGCATACAGCCAGGGGTATCCCTTTTCGATGATACCAGGTGCTAGAGTTTTAAAAATAAGCGCACAACTGGTAGATATAAGCGTCAACCGCATGCAACTATAAAGACCAACGCTATCGTAATCCTCAGCAATTTGTGTAGTTAGCAAAGAAATACCTCCGCGAAGAGCTATCTTAGATAATACAGGGAAATGCCAACGCTCAGTAGGGATAAGCATAAGCAAGCCGACAACCAGATCATTTACTCTGGCATAACCCATGTCATCTACTCTGGCATAACTCATGACACCTTGCAGTAAAGATATTCCCATTTCCACCGCTGTGCGCTTCCGTGACCAGCTGAGTTTTGCCGCCAACTTATCCGCTGTAAGTATCAAGACGGTGGTTGCTCCTGTTAATAAATGACTATAGTATGAACGAGCTTCTGGTTTATCGAGAAAGTGTGCCGAAGCTCTATTCAAAAGAATAGTAAAGGCTAATCCTCCTGCTAAAGCCACAGCCTCTTTAACTATAGGGCCGACTCTGTGATTTCTTAAAAAGAGTTCTTGCTTTTCGCCCGTTTCTTTCCATGCATCCCAGTTAAAATGTGTTAATACCAAAGGATTTACGGACCTAAGATAAATCTGTCGAGGAAAATGGTGAAATTCTGCGCTCGGATCACCACTCAAGGCCCAACTTACTCCGGGGGTTAGTGATGAATAAGGTGCTACGTATCTACTGAAATGCCTTCCAGATCTGATATGCAGACGAGCGCCTTCCACAAATTTGCTATAATAATTTATCGACATATCTGCCGAAGCTAATCCTGCTAGCAACCCTCTCGTCCTAGAACTATGTCTGGCATTCCATATCTCATCTTCTNNATTCTCGGCATGTAGCCGAACACACACATAATTCTCTTTCATTTAAATAATATGGAACACAATCTCTTAAGACATTATGCAAGGTCAGGTATGTGATTAACGTCATTTTTACCGCGATCCCACTCAATTTTAGTTGTTTTGTAAAAAAACAATAATTTCTTATTTAAACTACAAGATCCCCCAAGATCTTAGCAGTTCATCTAAAAAAAGTACAAGATTTTAACTTACTTGTTCTTTTGAACAATTAGGAGAGGACACTGTATAGCTATGCACACAAAATCCAGTTA
>PLSG01000440.1 GCA_003164155.1 Parachlamydiaceae bacterium
AAGATATGGGTAATGCTAAGGGCGTTGCCCTGGGCTGTTGCACTGCCAGCCCTTCGGGCTGAGGAAGGGCGGTACAGGATAAACCAAAATCAAAACTAGCAAACTGAAATTTTGCCGATGCCTTTACTTAGAAATGGATAAATTCCTGTCGAGAAAAATAAACAAATCGCACACCTAGCCCTGGGCTACATGCCCTCACTCCCTTTCGGGAGTGAATAGAAAAGATACGGGTAATGCTAAGGGCATCGCCTGGGCGGCTGCAATAGGTTTTTAGCTCCATCCCCATATTGTACAGCCAAATAGGCTTCTTTTGGAACGAGAAAAAATGGCCTGATCTATAAAGCCTTGCCCCGATTGAGCCCAAGATTAGGTTAAGCTGCCATATTAGCTCAATCTTTTTAATGTCAAATCCCGGTACATTTAGCTGTATACACCTTCCTTATCTCAAGACAACTCTCACTAGAAAGCAATAGAATACAGATCTTAAAACTTACTATTGCATTTGCTATATAATTAAAATACTTGTATAATGAGAATATAGGATAGATAAAGTCAAGAGAAGGTGGGGTGCAACAAGGTGGGGTGCAACACAGTTTCATTGCAATTAGCGGTTTATTATATCAGCCAAAAGGTATAGTTGTGAGATAGGAGGCTGTGAGTTTTTTTGATTCGCTGCGCAGGCCCTAAAAAAGGAGATTTATATGAGTTATTTTACTTCACAGCCCATTGTAGGCGGCACGCAAACCTTGGCTTCTGGATCGACGGTTACCGTAACGACCCAGACCATACCTGGCGGCATCATTTCGAACTACCTAAGTGCCCTTAGCACAATTAACAGTATCTACCAAGATAGCTCAAACACTAACGCTGCCGCCCTAGGCATTGCAATCCAAGCGCTGCTCAACTTAGCCGAAGGGCTTCAGGCTAACGGAAACCCTCCCCAATCGGGCAACTACATTGCCGTAAATCAGGGCATGGCCCAATCCATCACCAATATTCAAATTTCTTGGAATGCCGCCAAGAGCAACCTGATCACCTGGCGCGATCTAGCATCCTATGGCCTCTCATCCATACTCAAAGATGCCGTAACAGCTCCTTATCCCAGCGGCTCAAACTCTGCTCTGGATAATTTGCAATCCATGATTGAACTCGACTTCGTCGCACACGGCAACGTGCAAATCGGCAACCAGCTGAGCAGCCTAATGACCCAGCTCAGCACGACCAATAGCGTGCTCAATCAGCTCAACAACTTGCAAGACATCGCCAACCAGATCACCGTAAACTCCCCCGGCACGCTGGCCAGCTTTTTTTCCACGCGCTACGGAACGGCACTCTCGCCAACCTATCCCCCAGTGGCTTACTCTTTATCAAACTGGTCCAATGCGATATCAGTGCTAGGTAATTACTGGGGGACACCACCCTCTATACAAGTTTTTTTGAAATACGTAAATCCTGGTGTCCTTATGAACTATGTTTTAAAATACTTTGGAATAAGCAACGTTTCCGACTTCGTGAACGCCTACACTAACGTCGCTCAAAATGGAGGCATCCTTTCTATTACAAATGATCAGAGTTTTATCACTGGGGGTAGTGTTAACGATAATGGGGCCATGCGGAATCTGTTTGGTGACGATGAGTTTCTCGTCGACTTAGGCATAAAAGTGCAAGGGGTTCCCATAAGTGACGCGCAAAATACTCAACTGGTTAGTTTTCTAAATGCATTTGCTGTACGATATGCAGAGGACCTCGTGGCCCAAGAAAAAGCGCAGGGCAATGTGGGTTCTTTCGTCGGTTTTACCAACCCCATAGACCCCATTGTCAAGGNNGACAGAGTTCAACCAGACGCTGGCTTATTTAAAAGGGCTTAACCTGAGCAACCCCAATTCTCTGCTTGTGAAAAACGCCCCAAACTTGGCGAGCCGCCTTCAGACTATATTGACTGATATGGCGGTGGGGCAGCCTAAAGGTGGCGGAAATGCCACTTTAAGCACGATGAGCGTGTGGATCATGGACAATTTAAATCAAAAGGCTCAGAGTGGCATAGCTGCGGGAGTAGTTACCAAAGCGAACCTTATCCAAACAGACCTGACCAATGCCATCACAGCGACTGAATCGCTTAACGACTCGCAAAAGACAAACCTGCAGAGCCAGCTGTACACCTTTCAGCAATTTTACCAATCGGCCGGCGCTATGCTACAAACCCTGATGCAGATTACGCAACAGTTTTCCCAAAACATGAACCACTAAGCAAACGAAGACGTAGCTAGAGATATTAAGTATTATGAAGAATTTAAGGCGCTAGTTAGGCGCAGGAGGCTAATATGACCATTAATTTAGATAGCATTTCCAGCAATGGCCAGCTGGCGCCACAGGATAATTTGCCCTCCAATTTATACGCCTCTAATGATGTCATTGAGAACACAACAGGTGCAGGTGTGTATTTAGGTACTCCCGGCTTCAGCCCCTATGTCATGGTTTATCCAGGTACAACTACGCAAGGTACAACTACGCCTATTCCCGCCGCCAACAGCTCGGGAATTCAAGCAAACAGCCCCGTAGCTCTATTAGTAAGCACAATGCCTAACCTCCCTGATCCAGCAAATTTTACGGGCACATCGCAATCCATATTACCCGGAGAATCATATCTCACCTGGTTCAATCGAGTTTTTTTCACTCCTTTTTTGGAAAATGCTTTGAAAACAGGCCAGATCAACACGACTGATCAAACTACCTCCACAGGTACGACATTCACCCCTTTGGAATCATTTTCCACTGCCTGGACAACATATCTCGAAAATACGCCTTTAAATCCAAATTATGCGCTCCAAGTTAATGGATCACCCACCTATGAAGTTGATTCTCAAACAGGCGATTCCAGCCTAGTAAACTCCCCACATCTCATATTTACGGAATCCATGATTGGAGGTGAAACTCTTCCAGGAGGAGGTGGTGTGAATTGGAGCGATGGAACTTCTCTAGCTGCCGGGACAAATGCCTATACGACAAGTGTTGAGCAAGCATTTTCTAACCAGTTTTACACGCAAATGGGGGGAAGTGATTTGGTCTCTGGAAGCCAACAAAGTGTTCCCGATTTCTCCAACTACCAGGCAGCTTCAGGCACCACCAGCATAGTTACCAATCCACTCGGTTCTGCCGCCGATGCAACCCTAACTACAAGTCAAACATTGTTAAACAACACCTTTAACGCTTTTATCTCCAGCTTTAGCACTAACTATCAAAATAATACCCTAGGCCTAAGCACTGGCCAAACCACAGGCGAGGCGTTTTCAAATACTTGGACTAACTATTTAACCACTGTGGCTGTTTTACAGAATACCTCAAAATATAATACATCCTTTAGCCAAGCACTTAGCCAAGACCCAAATGCGGCTAATGTAATCGCCAACCTCATCTCTTATCAAACCGTTTATACTGCCTTTCATCCCAAAGCAACTCACCAACAGTTTCTTGACGCGTTGGAGGGGGCTAGCGGCCTGTTCACTTCCACTTCGGGGGTGTTGACGCCTAGTGCGAGTTTAGCTGCCTGGTATCAAGGTCTGGAGCAAGGCTACAATGCTGTTTATACAGTCTCTAATGATACGCGCTCCCAAGGGCAAAGAACGGTCATCATCAATCAAATTTTGGCGCTGATGGTCACCATGATCAATACCATACAACAAGTCACGGCTACGCAAGCCGATCGCTTGACATTTTTGTCTAACTGGCAAAACGCCTATACGAATTTGATGGGGCAAGTTCCCGCTTGGACCAATCAAGGAGGTAACGCGGGTGTGATGTATATTGAAGCCAGCGCCTATAACAGCAACTTAACGCAATTGGTCACAAACGTCAACGGGCCAGCCCTCGATAACCTGCGCAACTACCAAGCTGTGGTCGCCAACCAGGCCAAAACGATCCAGTCCAACGTCAACCAAGGCACGGATGAAGCCAGCCAACAAACTAGTTTGGCTCAAACCATTTTGCAGCAGCTGACCACATTGCTACAGTATATTATACATTAAACCTGAAAGGTTTAAGACGGTCCATGAAGTTATTTCTAGGGCAAGTAGGAGGTCTTTTATGACAACAATAGGCAGTGACAACCAAAGCACAAATATCTTGCCCACACCACAAGAAGTAGATGCCAAATATGCTGTGCTTCAAGCAGAAATTAACACCGCCTACGGGGGAACTTCCCTGCAAAGCACCCTGAGTACAGAGTTGAGCGAAGTAGAAAGCGGAAAGCCGCTAACCATCGATCCCAATAATCCCACCCTCCCTCCGCCTCCAGATGATGCAGATAACGCAAATTCGCCTTCAGTCGCTTTTACTAAACAGCTGATTGCCGAAATAGCCGATCTCGACCCAAAAAGCGCTGACTTTTTGAAAAATGTAGGCAAAATCATTAGTCAATTCAAAGCCATAACTCCCAACACGGGTGCGGCGGCAGACTTGCGAACTCAGACCAATCAAGCGTTGCCCGCCAATATGCAGAAGTTTGTCAATTACATGTTAAAGACGCTCTCAGCCTTAGGCCTGATGAAAGATACGCTTTACAATGCAGAAGCCGGCAATGCCTCTCAAGCCAATTTGCAAGCCGCCATACAGAAGGCCCAAGGAGAACTTAATGTAGCTAACCAAAAAGAGCAGCTCGTTAAAATCCAAGAGCAGCAAGCCGCGCAAGCTAAAGCCGCAAAGATGTCCAAATTCATCAAGATTTTCAGCTATGTGGCCATAGCCTTGTCTGTAGTCGCCACGATTGCCTCGCTAGGCACAGCGGGACCTGCCATGGTAGCCTTGGACGTCACCTTGCTGGCTTTGACCGTTGCCGACAGCCAAACGGGATGCATAGGCAAGGGCATGACGGCTGCCGCCACAGGCATATGCAAAGGCCTTGGACTGCCAGATAAAGATATCATGGCGGTAGAGATAGCCTTGACGGTTTTGGTAGTGGCCATGACTATGGGAGGCATGGCGGCAGGCTCCGCCAATATGGCGTCCAAGGCAGCGGAAGAAGGCGTCGTACAAGGCACGAAAGTAGGCGCAGCCACCGCAGACGAGGCGGGTGAGACGGCCGATGTCGCCGTCAGCGCAGGCGGAGAGGCCAAGACTGGTGCAAGTAAAGTGGGTGAAGCTGTGGAGGCTGAGGGGGCTGGTGCAGCTAATCAAAGCCAATCCGTATCTCGAAGCGCCCGCAATGCGGCTAACCGCGCTGAAAAAAGCAAAATAAACGATGCTGCCAGTGGGACCGGAAAAGCCCTTAAGAAGGGGGAAGCCGGCACAAAAGCTGCCGATGATACCCCAAAAACCGCGGCCCAGATCAAGGCAGCCTACGTAAGAGGGCAGACCCTCTCGGCCGGCGCTAAAGTCCTCATTCCCATAGCGACCTCCAGCGCATTTCCCATCCAGCAGAATCTGCAAAAGGGCTTGGAAGGCCTCGGCCTGCCCCCAGAAACTGCCGCCATACTTTCGGGCGTGATCATAATGGTGGGATGCTTGGGAGTGCAAGTCGGAGCGGATCACGCCGCCGACAGCTCCATGAAAATCTTTGAAAAAACGTTTCCTGGAGTCTTAAAAACTTGCCTTAAGAATCCTGCAGCCAGTCTTCGCATGACAGCCCGAGTAATGGGCTATGTGACTGATGTAGCCACGCCTGTCAACGATGCCGTGCAAGGTTACTACAATCTATCTTTAGCTAGCGTACAACGCGATCAGGCAAGTTTGCAAAAGGACCTAGACGTAAATCAAGCCACAATGGATTACGTACAACAAGTCATTAAAGACGTCAACAAAATCGTCTCAGCGCTGTTGGATGCTAACACTGGACTCTCCACTGCAATTGCCGACATTACGCAAACCATATCGGATGCTGTAGAAAAACCCACGGCAGCCCTCGCCCATATGCCCACATCGCTCGCTTGAGATAAATGAATTGACCGGCGTTAACAATTTTAGTAAACGGAAGTAAATTAGAGGTGAAATATGCTCGCACTTAATAAAGAATCCCGCGAAGCTGTGATTGAAAACCTCAGCCAGCAGTTTCCCGACGTCGAGAAGTCACATTTTGAAGAAGCCTTAAAAAAGATGTGCGACGAAGGCGCTTCGCTATCGGAGGCGATGGAGATCAGTAACGACGTCCTGGAAGGGATGTACGACCAGGCCTACCGCTACTACAATATGGGACAATACAAAAAAGCCCATCCCATTTTCAGCTTCCTATTTCTGATGAACTATAAGGATAGCCGGTTTGTCATGGGCCTCGGCGCATGCGCGCATATGATGCAAAACTACCCAGAAGCCATACAAGCCTATGAATGCGCGAGCTTGCAGAATTTAACAGATCCAGTTCCGCTTTACCATGCCGTAGACTGCTATATAAACCTCGATGACCACCCCAATACCGTCAAAAACTTAAAGAAAATCATCGCCATCACCACGGATAAACCAGAGCATAGAGTCATGCGCGACAGGGCCATCATGATGTTGAAAAATGAGGAAGAAAACGCCTAATACACTGGTACACTGTCAAGCTAGAAGGAATTTTTCTCTCAGCTAAAAAATAGGCGCTTCTCGANNTCGAAATTGGATAAGCTCCAGTTTCGTCAAACCCAAGGATGTTTTTATGGGAACTGTCTCCTCCGGGGGGCCGGGCACACCAGGTGCACCGGCTTACCAAGACTTTCACGAAATGACAACCAACGCCGCCGCGCAAAATGCGCGCCTGAGCATGGGGATCGCAGCTAATACTATTGACCTGGTCTTTACCCAGCTAGGAGGAAATATCTGGCGCTATGATGCGAGCTCCGAAAATCCGCTTTTGCCCATGCATAAAGATGTGCAGGTGCATTTTTCCAATGCCCAGAAAGCGGATACGGCTTTGGAGGAGCACAATTATAAAAGTTTAGTCTTGCAGTTACCTCCTGCGATAAGGCAAAACCTGATGTTGGAGCTAAAAAAGCCCCTAGATGATCGAGATGCGGGGTATATGGCCCTCGATACTATGCTGAAGTTTATGGCCAGCAGCTTGGCTGGCGCCCCCCCCGTCGCTTCGGCCGCAAGCTTGCTGCGCACCGAACTAAATGTAGCCCTGGCTGCAGTCGTAGTGCAAAATGCCCTGGCAGGTTCCGAGGGCTTGCTGCACGGACTGGAAAACCAGTGGGCCAGCGCCGGCCTGGATCCGGGAATAATCGCCGACATGCGCGGCGTTTCCGCCCAGCTGAGCAGCACGTTGAATTCGCTAAAGACAGCGCAGAAGGCGCTCAGTCAATTGTCCGGAAGCGATGCCGACCCAGCCCTTAAACAGAAGGTCAAGACGTCTGTGGACAACGACTTAAAGGCCATTAAGGGGCTGGTGGAGCAACTTAAAAGCGAGGTGCATGTAGCTATCGGCGGTATCGTAGCCGACAATTTATCGCTAGTGCAGCAACTGCTGTTTGGAGGAAGCACCGCTCCCACCGTTGTGTCTACTTTAATCGCTTTGACCGGGGCGGAAGCCGGGAGCAGTGCCACGGGATTCATGGGGCTGTCTGAATTGCAACACGGCCTATTAGCTGGCATAAAAGATAGCCCGGAAAAACAGGCCATGGACTCCTTGGCCGTGCTGGTTTTTTTGGCCGCAGCTGGCTTATCCAGCGGCGATTTCTTAGACTAAACGTCGCACAAACCTGCAAAGAGGCTAAAGAGCACATGCAAGAGACAAAGCAAACACACAAGAAGCGCAAAATACTGGGGCAACTGGGGCTTTCGGCGCTGCTGGCCTCGGGGGTCATGCGCTCTGTGTTAAAGAATGTAGCCCTGCGTTCTGGCCTGAAAGAGGAGCTGGCCGAGCAGGCCGCTTCCATACTCACCTTGGCCATGGTGGCCCTGAGCATTATGCAAAATAGCGCCGAGGATGAAGGACCGCTTTTTTCAAAGGTGGTGCTCCGGCTGCTGGAAAAGATGCTCGAGGATGTAGCCAAAATGCTGGAACTGGAGGCCTATGCGCACATTCAGCCAGCTGCCGGGATCAGTATAGAAAAGGCCCGTTTGGGCATAGAGAAACAGGCGCCAGTATTGCTGAAGGATTCGCTAAAAGAACTCGTCGGGCTGCTGGCGCAAAAAAACGGCGCAGCCGCAGACCTGCCAGAAACGGCCCAAGCAGATCCAGAGCTTAGCGAAGCCGTGGAATTTAAAAAAATGCAGACCTACCTCAGCAGCATGGTGCACGCCCTGCGCGAGGATGAGAGCGAATTCGATTATGTAGCCAGCATTGTCGCTCAAAATGCCTGAGGCGCAGACGTGCAAGCAGCAGTTACAAGTGGTTAAAGATTAAAAAAAGGAGCAGGCATATGTCTAATGAAGAAGCGCTTAATGCAGCCATTGAAGAGCTTTGCGCAGACAACACCGAAGAAATGCAAAAGGGCATAGGCACTGCGCTCACAGCTATTTTTGAAAAGGGGATCCNNCCACAATTGATCTCTTATACCGCAAAGCCTATCTCTTATACAACAGCGGGCATTATATCGAGGCCAGCCGCATTTTTCGCGCCTTGATTTTGCTAAATGTCACGGAGATGAAATACACGTTGGGTTTGGCCGGCTGCTTTCACATGCTCAAAGAATATGGCAATGCCGCGCAGGCCTATGTGAGGTGTTCGTTAATCGATGCCGAAAGCCCCATTCCCTATTATCACGCCTACGACTGCTTCATGCATTTGAATGATCCCGTTTCAGCGGCTGTGGTTTTGCAGTTAGCCATCGATAAGGCGGGGGATAAACCCCTCTATGCAGTCATCAAACAGCGCTGTGAGCTTTCGCTGCAACAAATCAAAGGGGAATTGAACGAAATCGGAAAATAATTTAGTTAGTTTTTTATGAAAAATGACCTCCAGCGTCAAAGGGCGCGGCGGGTATAGGCTACTTTGAAGTAGCAAGGGAGTTAGCTATGGAAGGTACAGTTACAAATCCACCTCCAGGTGGATCAGGATGGGTTGATACCTCGTACACTGCCGGTGGCACCACAGGTGCTGGGGGTGCGGGAGGTACAGCAGGTGCGGGAGGAGTCAAAGGCGCCGCGGGAAACAGCACCATAGTGGGAGCGGGAGGAGGAAGCGGCGGCGGCGGAGGGAAGGGCTCCGGCAACGTAGATTCAGCACACCCCAAACTACCACCAGCCTGGGGATATTCTCCCGCAGCAAATGTACTTGCTATTTTGCAAGATTACATGACAGCCACGCTGAACAGTGCCCAAGACCAAGCTAAACTTCAAGGTCAATGGGACAAACAAACCGCCAATATGGCCCAAACTGTCCAAGAGGGGGCGGTTACGGCCGCCAACGAAGGCTACGCTGCGGGAGTAGCGCAGGCCAATCAAACTATGGTGCAAGGGGTTACCATGTTAGNNCAAATAAAGAGGCTACACTCAAAGACCATGACGAAAAAATTACGAAATTAACTAAGGAAGAAACTGCTCTCAAAAGTAGCTCCCCTCCCACCCGCCCCGCACCCGCAGCGGGCACAATAACGGCAGGTAATGAACCGGCGGGAGCACCATCGGCAGCTCACCAAAAAGAGATAGATGACAAAAGTGCAGAAATCAAAGCGGCAAAAAAAGAGAGAAGAAACGATGAACGTTCTTGTAATGCTTCAATCGATCAAGAGAGAAACTATATTAAAGGCCACGCTACCGATCTTTCAAATGCAATTTCTGGGGGAGGTAAATTGTTTGAAGCAAGCTTTCAACTAGATGCGGCTACCGACAAACAACAGCAGGATATCCAAAATGCCCGAAATCAATATTTACAATCCGTGCAAAACCTTTACTCAAGCCAAAGTCAAAATGCCCAAGGGAACTTTCAACTCCTGCTTGGATTGATTGACAATCTCACTGCGACACAAGGAAAGCTAGCCGATGCCATAGCTGCCGCTTCGCGCGGATGATCGTTAGCGCACCTATTGCAGGTGCAGCCCCCTCATGTAGCTTGGGTTAAAGCCCAAGCTGCCTTTTAGGCACCGCCTGAAGCCTGACAGGCAGGCTCTCATGGTATGCATAAAAGCTGCCTATTGATGCCTAATGATGCACTA
>PLSG01000090.1:0-1927 GCA_003164155.1 Parachlamydiaceae bacterium
GCCAAATCTCCCCCTGGAAGACCAAAGGGAATTAGACCTAAAATTTCTAATATCTATCTCAGCACTTTTAGTGGAGCTGCCAACAGGGAACTCACAGCATGATTGACGGCTTCAGCATAACCTTGGTAGCCATCCTGTATATCCTTTGCGGTTATCTCGTAGTGAATATCTGGAGTGACTCCCAGATTTTCTATAGGCGTTTTATCCTTCCTCTCGGCTAACGAGCAGGTAAAGGAGAAACGGGTAATTCCCAGGCGATTCGGATAGGAAAACCCTTCCACATACCCACCAGCACCTGCCGTGCGGGTCCCAAACAGAGTCGCACGCTGATTGTCTTGCATGATGGCGGGAAAGAAGTCCCCGGCTGAGAGATCTGAGCCATTGATCAAGATCAAAATCGGCTTAGTATAGTGAATGCCGGGGTAAGGGACGGTCTCAAACATACTATCCAGTGGATAAGGGTCGGTGATGGTCTTGCCAGCATTCCACTCACTCAGCTGGAATTGGATGAAATCCAAAAAGCCTTGGACGACTTTATAAGTCACGGGAATGCCATGTAAATCATCTCCCAGCAAGCGGCGAGCAGAGTTATCGTCGTAGATCTGTTGGAGCGCGTCTGAAAACTGCAACATCTGCATGATATCTTCTTGCGAAAGGGCTATCTTATGCTTGGGGAGCTCTAAGGGCATATCAGACAGGATCGAAGCAATAAAATCCAGGTACCAAACAGACCCGCCGGGATTATTCACCTGATCGATTACTAAGGCATCTGTAGAGGATTGAAAGCGCGCGATGAGCTCTATAAATTCTTTGATTTGACCCGGCTTGGGCATGTAGTCGGCGATGCGCACATAGCCGATGGATTGGCCCGTTGCATTTTTGTAGATATAGGCGTGGAAGAGATCCGTGGAAGAGGATTTCCAGATGCGCTTGCCCAAGGAGGGAATAAAGCTCTTGCGGACGCCTAAGGCATGTGGATTGGCCATTTGGGAAGTAGCCTGGGCAATTAATTGATAATCGGGATCGAGCATAGACTTATTGAAAGTCTTCTGAAATTTAACGGCAGGGTCGTTTTCATCTTTCAGATCATCTCCAGACAGCTGCATGTTATTCACAATTTTTTCATCGGTATGCAACCACCGCAAAGTGTAGTTGGCTATTTTATCCGAGCCTTTAGCTCTTAATCCAATCGTCACCAATCCCTGAGGAACTTCTGCCCCAATAGCTGCCACGCGCAAGGTCAAGTTGTCTTCGGCTTGCACCTGATCCCTTTCGGCAGACGCCTTTCTGAGACCTTGCTTGATTTCCGTGACGACAGTATCCACTGGCCGGCCATCAAAGGTCAAAATCTCATCTCCTTCGGCGAAGGTAAAAGGATAGTCAAAGGCCTCGTCCAAGACATGGGAGACAAAATATCTGCGCGGAGCCGATCCATCTGAGTTTCCACTAGAGCTTCTCACCGCAAAGGGAAGAAAACCCACTTCTGTGGCGTAAAAGGAAAACCCCACATGGTAGTCCTTGGTAGAGTATAGGAAATCGCGGAAAATGCGTTGGTAGCTTTTTACGTCGGCTTGGGGCAAACTGCGTACCCTGTGCTTAGCCAACTCGATCTGCGTTCTCAGATCCCAGCCTGCATAATCTCTTTTCCACGCGCTTGGGGCATATTTAGCTTCAAAAACATTGGCTACAAAATCCAAATCGCGAAACATGCGCTCTTTGGCGGCGCTATCTGCCGCGTCGCCGGCAAAGACTGTCAAGGGCATCAGAGAGACAAAGGCGGTCAAAAGTAATCTTCTCATTTTCAGCCTTTTTTTATTTATAATAGTGAGGTCCTTATGGAAAACCTGCAGTATAACTAAGTAGTATTAAGGGTAAATAAAGGAAAGCGGACAGATTAAAGCTTTTTCTCAGCCTGAAGGGCTGGCAG
>PLSG01000090.1:2020-6901 GCA_003164155.1 Parachlamydiaceae bacterium
GTGCCCGAATTTCCGATTTTCTGCCATGATCCGAACTTCCTTGCAAAAGATGTGGTGCCAGCCCTTCATGCAGAGGAAGAGGTTTAATTGTTGTCAGATCCCTCTCGGTTCTTCTAGGGGGATCTGACCAGTTCTTTATAGTTGAAACGAGGCGAAGGGATTGTTTTGGAAGCCCTTCTTATCTTTTGCGGCGGGTTTTTGCGGCATGTTAGACGGTTTGAACTCCGGCCCCTTATCTTTAGAAGCAGCTGCATTTCTTGGGCGGCCGATGCGCGCGCTCATAGCTATGCGCTTTCTTTCGGCATCGACGGCCAGCACTTCCACTTTGAGTTTATCCCCCACATGCACGACTTCGCTGGCATCTTTGATAAAACGGTCGGTAAGCTCAGAGATGTGCACCAAACCATCTTGATGCACGCCCACATCGACAAAGGCCCCAAAGGCTGTGACATTAGTGACCAAGCCCTCTAAGACCATACCGACTTTAAGATCGGAAAGCGTCATCACGTCATCGCGAAAGCACGGTTTTTCGAAAGTAGCCCGCGGATCTCTACCCGGCTTCTTCAATTCGGCGATGATATCCTTAAGCGTCCATTCCCCTACCGCATCGCTGATATAGCGCTTTAGATCAATGGTATCGGCCAAAGCGGCATTGGCCACGAGCTCGGCCAAAGGTATACCCATATCCTTGGCGATATGCTCTACCAAGGCGTATCTTTCTGGATGAACGGCTGAAGCATCCAGAGGATGCTCCCCTCCCCTGACGCGCAAGAAACCGGCCGCCTGCTCGAAGGTGCGTTTGCCCACGCCAGGAATTGCCAGCAACTTGCTGCGCGAGGTAAATCGCCCCATGCTCTCGCGGTATTTGACAATTTTTTGGGCTAGTGTTGGGCCGATACCCGCCACGTAGGCCAGCAAAGAAGCACTGGCCGTGTTGACTTCCACACCGACGGAGTTTACGCAGCTTTCCACCACTTCGCCCAATTTGGTCTGCAGCATTGGCTGATAGACATCGTGCTGGTATTGCCCGACGCCTATGGCTTTAGGATCGATCTTTACCAGTTCGGCCAAAGGATCTTGCAGGCGACGCGCAATAGATATAGCACCGCGGATGGTGAGGTCGAGGTCGGGGAACTCTTCGCGCGCTACATCTGAAGCGCTATATACGCTAGCTCCGGCTTCGCTGACCGAAACCACAACTATAGAAGTGAGTTGTGCTTCGGCCAATAATTTCCGTACAAAAGCTTCCGTCTCGCGCCCAGCCGTGCCATTGCCAATGGCAATGGCCATAGGCATATACTTGGCGATGAAAGCCAGCAAATCGCTGCGCCCTTGTTGCATGGCGCGGTCGCCTTGAGATAAAAAGAGGGTGACGCAATCTAAATACTTGCCGGTGGAATCGACCGCGGCGCATTTGCAACCGGTTCTAATTCCCGGATCGATACCGATCACAGCACGTCCACCCAAAGGCGCGGACAAGAGCAAATTGCGCAAGTTGTCGGCAAAAACATCTACGGCAGAACGATCGGCCTGCATCTTGAGATCTATGCGCAAGTCTGTTTCTACGCTAGGCACGATTAAGCGCTTATAGGCATCTTCGGTGGCAAGTCTAAGCTGGCCGGCAAATGGGGAAGAGTTAACGACCTGCATGATTTCTTTCAGGCTTTCTAAAATGGGCGCAGACTCAACTTCTATCGAGCACTGCAAAATGCCTTCTTGTTCTCCGCGACGGATAGCCAGATAGCGATGCGAAGGAATCTTTGCGGCGCTTTCTTGAAAGTCGTAATACTGTTCGAATTTAGTAGGCCCTTTAGCCTTATCCGTGTCGACTTTTGAGACCACCACGCCCCGCTTTTCAAAAGCTTCGCGCACACAGGCACGCACATGGATGTTTTCCGCCACCACCTCGGCGGCGATATCGCGGGCCCCGGCCAAAGCGGCCGCACTATCGGCAACTCCTTTCTCCTCAGACACAAAGGCTAGCGCCTCTTGCTCTGGCGATCCCTGCTTGGGCTGCTCCAAGATGCGCAAAGCCAACGGCTCCAAGCCTTTTTCTTTGGCAATCATAGCCCGCGTGCGCCGTTTGGGCTTAAAGGGCAAATAGAGATCTTCAAGGATATGCTTGGACTCACAGGCGGTGATCTGCGCCCTGAGTTCGTCGGTGAGTTTGCCTTGCGTCTCTATCGAGGCGATGATGGTCTGGCGGCGGCTTTCCAGTTCTTGGATATAATCATATTTTTCCTGTATATCGCGGATTTGAACCTCATCCAAATTTCCGGTGGTCTCTTTGCGGTAGCGCGCAATAAAGGGGATAGTGTTTCCCTCGACCAATAGAGCAACGACGGCTTCAACGCCTCTTTGCGGCAGCTGCAACTCTTTCACTACCCATGCAATCGGATTCAAGGCAACATGTGTGGTCATATGACACTTCCTTTTATTATTATTCTTCTCTATGCACGATGAGGGAGGCCAAGCCAGCCAACATAGTGGTATCACATGGCAGCTGTTTTAGGGCCTCCAAAGCCAAATTATGGTGTGCGTATGCCACCTGCTTAGCCTGCTCTATTCCCAAGAGCGAAGCATAAGTGGTTTTGCCTTTGACCACATCCGAAGAGATGCTTTTCCCATGTTTCTTCTCGCTAGCTGTGACGTCCAAGACATCATCAATGATCTGAAAGGCTAAGCCAATGTCATATCCAAACTTCGCCAGCAGCTGCCGCGTGGCGGGATTGGCGTCGGCGATTACCGCCCCAAACTCCACTGATGCACTGATCAGAGCCGCCGTCTTAGTGGCGTGGATCAATTGCAGGGCTTTTAGATCTAGCGCCTGGCCTTCTGCCGCAAGGTCCATGACTTGGCCAGCTATCATCCCCGCGCCTCCGGCGCGCTTGGCCAAAACGCCCACTAAAGCCACTTTTTGNNATCTCCGGTCAAGACGGCGTGGCCTTCGGAATACGCCTTATGCAGCGAAGGCTGCCCGCGCCGGAAGTCATCATCATCCATGCATGGCAAGTCGTCGTGGATCAAGGAGTAAGTGTGAATCATTTCCAAAGCGCATACAGGAGTTAGTGCCGCGGCACGGCTGGCTCCTAGAGCTTGCACAGTGGCTAGGGCCAAGACCGGCCTGATGCGCTTAGCCGATCCAAAAAGGGAATAGCGCGCCGCTTCAAATAGCGCATCGCAGGAAAGGCTGTTTACTTGAGCATTTTTGGGCGGGATCAACACGTCTAGCTGATCTTCGACAAGCCTTCCCATTTCTTTAAGATAAGCAATACAGCTCATGGTATTTCGTCTGTGTTTAAAATTGTGTGCATCTCTGCTTTATAAGCATTAACCCCTGCTGAAGCATAATCTTGAGAGAAATTTTCAGCTGAAGAGCTGGCGTAAGCCGTGGGCTGTCCGATACTGACATAGTCAAAACCGCGCCTAGACATTTCAAGCGGATCATACTGGTTGCGCCCATCAAAAAAGGCATTCCCCGTCATGCTGCCCAAGATATTGCTGAAGTCCAGGAAGCGAAACTGCTTCCACTCGGTGACCAAAGCCACGGCATCGACCCCTCTGGTGGCTTCTTGCTCATCGGCACACCAGCTGATGCGTGGGTGCGCGGCAAGCATATTCTTGGCATTGCTCATAGCCACTGGATCAAATAAACGCACCGTGGCACCCTTAGCCAAAAGCTGCTGAATCAATATCAGGGAAGGCGCTTCGCGCATGTCATCGGTGTCTGGTTTAAAAGCCAGCCCCAGTATGGCTATGGTCTTTTGGTCCAATCCGCCTTTGTCTTCGTAGTAAGCGCAAATTTTTTGACCCAACACGCTTTTTTGCTGCATATTGATGGTCTCCACGGCATCGAGAAGAGGCATGGCACACCCTAAGGCTTGGGCATGTGCGCGCAGTGCGCGAATATCTTTGGGAAAACAAGATCCTCCATAGCCCATGCCGGCATACAAAAATTGATAGCCGATGCGCTTGTCAGCCCCAATGCCCTTTCTAACTTTAGTGATGTCGGCGCCAGTCAATTCGCAAAATCCGGCAAGCTCATTCATAAAGGAGATGCGCGTGGCCAACATGCAGTTAGCCGCATACTTAGTCAGCTCGGCGGAAGTGATATCCATTAAAATGATGCGCTCATAGCTGAGCATAAAAGAGGAATAGATTTCCTTCATGATAGCTGCGGCTTGCGCACTTTCGACGCCGATCACCACGCGGTCGGGCTTCATGAAATCGTTGACCGCATTGCCTTCTTTCAGAAATTCTGGATTGGACACGACATCAAAGGGAATGGAGACTCCCCTTTCTTCCAGTGCAACCCGCATGATCGCACCAACTTCGCTTGCCGTGCCGACGGGCACAGTGGACTTGTTGACGATGATGCGGTAGTCAGGCATATGCCTGGCTATGCTTTTGGCGACTTCACGGATAGCTTTTAAGTCGGCGTAGCCTTCAGCCGTCGTGGGTGTGTCCACAGTGATAAAGCACACCAGCGATGCAGCCACTCCAACCGCATAATCGGTCGTGAAATGCAGCCGCTTGGCTTTGACATTCCGGGCCACGATCTCTGCCAGCCCTGGCTCATAAATGGGGATAATCCCTCGATTGAGATCGTCAATTTTCTGCTGGTTCTTGTCCAAGCAGATGACGTGATGTCCCATCTCAGCAAAGCAAGCGCCACTCACTAACCCCACATACCCTGTGCCCACGACTAATATATCCATACTTACCTCATGCTAGTTTCTAGTAACTATTCACCTCTCACATCGCCCTGAGGAACTGACGGATCAGGGCAGGATATCGGAAATTCGGGCTCGGGCACGGGCTCGAGCACGTTCACGAAAATGTGATGTAAGGGAAGGTTCGTCGTACTGGAGAATTGCCATC
>PLSG01000268.1 GCA_003164155.1 Parachlamydiaceae bacterium
TGCGGTGATCACCAAAAATCTTTTACGCTATTTCACCGAACATGCACGCACTCCCCACAAGCGCCTGGCCGATTTCCTATACCTTTTATCAGCCCTTCAGTATCAACCTCAGGCATGTGCCCTTTTATGCCGCGCCCTTCTCGAGATCGCACTCCGGCATGACAAGGATGTGCATATTGCGGCCTTTGCCTCTTTTGCTGAACTCCTCAGCAAGCACCCTGAAGAGACGCCAGCCTTTTTAGCCGTTCTATATGGCCTGTGCATTTGCTGCAAATGGGCCAACCAACCCAAGGGCGCCGCAGGGGAAATATGTGCCTACACCTTTTTCTTTACAGAAAAAGAACGCGCCTTTTTTACTTACAAAGGCGCTTTTTTTGCCTTGCCTGCCGACTACCCTTCCCTCCTCGATCTGTCCGACCAGCTTCTCAGGCAATGGCATGCCATCTTCAAGTACCCTGAAAGCGCAAAATGCTTGCGCGGACTATTTGACTTCTTAGAATTATCTCCTGAATATCTAAGCGAAGATCCTTCTATATCCTTAAAAGTGGTCAAAGAAGCCCTTTTAAGCGGAGCACAAAAAGAATATGTCAAGCGCATGGCAGATCTCTTCCATGGTCCTGATGCCTCTGAAGCATGGATTCAAAGGCTGAAGCAGGTCACCTTAGGTGAGAGCGATTCCAAGCTGATCAGCGGCGAAGGAAGGCGTATATTAGCCCACTTAGGCCGCACAAGCGAAAGTGGAACAAAGCCAGGGCAAATGGAGATTGCGGTCTGGTTGAATACCCTAGGCAAGTTAGGAGAATCTCCTAGTACTACCGTGGAGTTATTTAAATCATTAAATGACCTATGGCCACATATTGAGGCCTCGCCCGTGAAAAGCGAACTCTTTGACAATTTGAAAAGACCGCTAAATGACTTCTTACGCTACTATTTACGAATACTCGACAAACTGCCCGTATCTCCTCAACAGCCTCCCTTGATAGGCAATTTCTATTTCAATGTACAAGACTTTCTCAGTAGAGAAGTCAGCTTAAACTTCTTTTTTACACTGATGGCCATGTGTGGAAAAGAGCATCTGCACATCACACATCGCCTCATCATACACGGGTTGCAAAGCGCTTTCTTTTCAGACGGCAACCTACGGCTTAGAGAGTACCGCAAGCTGCTCTCCTCTGCAGACGCCTCTGTACTTAGACAGGCAGTTCAACTCGCAGATAATGCCCTGACAGATTCAGCACACGACAAAGTGAGATTGGATTGGCTGCCCATCTTAATGCAAAAGCTATTTGAGGCAAAATGCTACAGCGAAGCTTGTGCACTCCTTTTGCACATACGCCGCCATGGCAAAGAGCTACTTGTGCACTTTTTGCAGTCTGACAGTCATCAAATCCTTCGCAAGCAGCTGCAAGAAGCTGCTTTTCTAGACCTGCGGTCGATAGAGCCGCAAACCATAGAAAACGCCTATCGCCTCCTGCGGCTAATCTTGAAGGCTACGCCAGCCAAAGCCTTGGTCACCGAAATCGGCAAAAAGCTTTCCTTGGACATGTCTGCGCGCTTTAGCAAATCCGACACGCCCAAGCCCGACATAGAGGTGCGCTACCACATACTGCGGCTGGTGCATCAGCTGCTCTATGCCCAAGCTATATTTTCCACGGACACTAAGATCACGTGCTTTCGCTATCTCATTTTAAAATGCATGGAAACGCACAAAAGGCGTCCAAATAAGCACATGGGCACCTCTTATCGCACAATGGCTATGCGCACTTTAAAAAAAATGAAAGCGTCTTCAGCCTTGTTATCTTCAGCGCTCCAACCTAAGCCTTTGGAACCCACGTGGAATAATGAAGTCCAAAAGACATTTTTATTGCGCATGAAAAGCGCCCTCACGCGCAAAATTGCCAACTTCCATTTCTTAGGACAGGTGCTTTTAGAAAATATTCTTTCGCACAAATCTCAAAAAGAGGCACTAGGCAAGCTTCTCGCTGGCCACTTAAGCCCAGAGGATTTATCCGCGACATTTTGTACTTTTGCAATCACTCTCGACCCAAGCTTGGCCGAACATCCGGCCTTTAAAAGGGAAATTTTCCTTCAAGACCATTTAGAAAATATCGACCATCCCGATGAAAAAGAGCTGAAAGAGGTAAAAGAGGGCGATGAAAAAGCCGATCCCAAGGAGGAGGCTTTTATCGAAAAGATAAATCTTAAGCAAAGCGATGCCACGCCAGATTTTGTGCGCCTGCAACGGGTGATGGCCTGGCTTTTGAATCTCACTTCACCCAAGGGAAAAGGCTTCTCAGAAAACCTCTCAAATAGCCGCTTATTTATCATCAATTCGCTAAGCAGGGGAAAAAAACGCCTTTCTGATCTTTCTCCAGAAGCTCGGCTCAGTCTAGCCCAAAGTCTGCTAAATGCTATAAAAAAAATCTTCGAGATACCTCGTCAAGACACCCAAAATGAGGCTTTTGAGCTTTTTGCTTTTTGGGTCGACCATTCAGCGGAATACTTCCATCCCCTGCCTGCTGGACAAGCCGACCTTCTTGCCCAAGACAGTCTGCAGATAGCCGCTACTCTCATGCAAGAATGGTTGCTCAGGGCTAAAAAAGAGCCTGAAAAAGCCAGAAGCAAGGCTTTGCATTTTCTGACTTTCTTTATGTTAAAGCAGAATGTCACGGGTGGTTTGCCTTATGAACTTTTAATTCAAGCCCTTGCCCTATTGCCAAGAACTCCTCCCTTTGGACTCACCTATCCGCAAGCCGTGGAAAGAGTGCGTCGCATGATTGCACAGAGCAAAGAAGAACCTCGTACGCAGGCCCTTTTGCAAGAAACCGCCTTAAAACTAATTCAAGAAAGCCTTGAAGCGCATGCGAAAAATTACCTGTCTCTGGCAGTTCAACTATGTGGAGAAATCCTGCGCCATCGTTTGGTGGTGGGAGATAATTGGGAGGTGGTGGGAAAAACACTACAGGCGTTAACTGAAAAGCTCTGCCGCAGCCAAGCTGCTATCCCCCAAGAAAGTATCTTTCATCTAATTGTGGAAGCGCTTATGTCCACTCAAATGCTTTCAGCCTGCAGTGCGCAGACGCGCTACACCGTGGTGAAAAACTTGACTGACAGCCTATTCCCAGAAATGTGGGTAAAACTCTTGTCTTCAGTAAAAGATCAACTCGAATACTTATTATGGAGAAGATCTTGCCCTGATACCCCCGCTGAGCAGCGCTTTCTATCGGTTACCAGACTACCCACTAGTTCGGGATTAGATCCAGTCCTCATAGACTTGCAGGCCACTTGCCAGATCTTGACTTGTTTAGATACTCACTCACTGGACCATCTCAACCAAGCCATGGAAGTGTACCAAAAATTAGGTTTAGATGCTCAACCCAAAGTTCTCATGCCGATGCTGGAAGGTTTTTGTGCCTATCCAAAATTGGCAGATTTGCGCAGCGATAACTTTGGGAAAGCTTTAGAAAGCATCCCTAGATTGGTGAGTAACGCGGTGCTTTCTCCCACATTTTGGCAAGGTTTTCTACCTAAAATGTTTTACTTTTTCGACCGCTTTAAAAACACATCCCAGCAAGCGCATTTTGATCAGCTCGAGCTGTCCTTTGCAGAAGAGGTCGTAAAAGATAGCTTCAATCTACCACCTACTTGTCTAAAAATACTCGTTATTAGGCTTTTAGAAAGGGCTTTAACTCTTTCAGATCCCGTGCAGGCTCAAAAAAACAACTCCACGCTACACCATCTCTCCTCGCGTTTGGAACCTACACTTCATACAACTTGTTTTGAAGGCATCGTCACCACATTCATCAAACGAGAACTCCTCAAATCTCAAAAAATGGCCGACCAACTAGAAGAACAACTGCTTAAAAGTCTTTTGATGCACGAGCTAAAAACCTTCTACCATCGACTGCACAATTTGCTTAGGTTAGAAATAACTATCCCTGTGGATGTGCTATCTTTAGCTAAAATGGTCGAGAATTTTTTTAAATGTGCCCAGAGCCTGGAACATCCTCTGGCTTTTGCGCAGATGAGTCAATTATTGTCTTTGGCTAGCACTGAAGGGTACTTCCGCTACTTAGATCAAGAGAAGACCTCTCCCGATATCTCCACACATTTGCAAAATTCACTGATGCACTTGCACTTCATGCCTCTAAATTTAAAATATTTAGAACCATGTAAAAACTTGGATATTTTAGAATGGGTAAAAAAACTAAAAAATTCTTATAAACGCCTTAGCCGTTTCCCCGAATATAAGAGCAGGGTAATCTCCACATTTGAGACCTTGGCACAGCTTTTTTTGGATGGCGATCCTCAAAAGTATGGCTTTGCCATGCAAGAACTTGAGGCTTTGGTCAAAGTGGCCTATAACGCCGAAGATGGAGTATTTGCCGCAGAATGCCTATCCCTCTTAGTAGCAGGCAGCAACCTCTATGCCGGTATTCCAGCTTGCATGAAACTCATTGCTCCAAAAAAGCCGCGCGCTTTGGAAAAATTCATGCGCAGTGAACAGCTTTTGCCTGAAGAGCGCTCAGATCTTCCCGTGGCGCGAGAAGATTTGAAATGCATCATGACGGCTATGCAGGCCATGTATAAATCTCATAAAACCCTTCCACAGCTTCAAAAACACATAGAGGCCCCAGATTATATTAAGGCAATAAAAGAGGTGTGCTTGCTAGGTTTACAGGGCTTTCAAAGGTGTCTTTTAGAGCATGCTCAGCTGCCTCAGAAGTTTTTGCCCATAGCTTTGCAACGCCTAAATAGAGCGCTTGAAAATATCCCTCAGCTGCTAGAAGGCAGCCTGCCTCCCGATGAGGCTGCGAATTTAGCCAAAAAATGTGCAGCATGGAAAGCTCATTGGGCCCTCGCCTTGAAAAATGCCACCAGCGGCCTCCCACTCCCTCACATGCAAACCATAGCCTCAATACCCAGCGTATGCGGAGATATTTCAATCTACCTTTTTAGTTTGAAAACACGCGTAGATAGATTGTGGAAAGATTATCGATCTCTTCAATCGCAAAGTTCTGTCTTAAGTACCCAAGAGCAGCTGCTAGATCAAAGCCTTAACGCTTTCATCCAGGGATATTGGGAGCTTCTTCTACCTGCCCGCAGACTTGATAGCGCGGAAGCTTGCCATATTAAAGCGAATAATCTTATCAGGCAGATAGAGCGCCTGCGTCAAAATAGCTCCCATAAAGAAAGCGAACGAAAGGTAGAAGCCAGTAGCCATAATCTCACTATGTGGCCAGTGATAGAGAGAGGGGAGGCCTTAGCGCTGCACATTGCCGATTTAGCGACTGATTTATTCCAAACTCATCCCTATTGTGCTCAATCAAAAATCTCTGAGCTGCCTCTAAAAAATACCATTGATTATCTGGCGACTTATGAAGCTGAGCTAAAAACAGTCCTACCTGAAACAGATTTCAAGGAAAAATTTGATATCTTTGGCCAATGGAAAACGCGTTACACACAAATGTGCCAACTAAGCCTTTCCATAAAAGCAGATATGGCCACACAAGGCGCCTTAGCTTTTGCCGCCTTGCATTACCTGGCGAAAGAAGAACGTGCTATGCCTTTATTAGCAGCTCAAAAAAGTAGGCGGAGCGTCACCCCTTTGCAAAATGAAGAATTCTATTTCCGCGAATCAAACAACTATTTACTTCTGGCGGCCACCCAAGAAGTCATGCGCTTGCTAAATACCCCACCTGACTTTTATTATTGCATACTAGTTAACAGCGCAAATTTGATTAAAGAGCTCAAACTAATTTGCGCATATGAGACAATTTCCACAGACTTGCCTCCTACATCTTTTTATGCACGCACAGGAGAAACAATTAAATCTACGTTTGAAGATAAAAGAAAAAATCACTCTCTTTTTTTGCATTTAACCTTCAATAACCCGCAAGAAGTTACCCGCCCTAACTTTGATTTTTTTACGGCAGCTTTTTGGGCAGCTTTTAGCAGCGCTGTAGGTAATTACAATAGTCGGGTAAAACCCGAACAGCGCGTTTTAAAGGAAGAGCTAGTAAAAAAATTTATAGTGGGATTTTTTGGCAATGTAAAAGGACAAGATTACCTTCTGTTACCGCTTTTTGATAAAAAAGTATCTTGGCCGCCACAAGGCGGTCAAGACATGCTGCACAGCTTTATTAACTTCAAAGGTCTTATCCCCAACTGGCTGTGTGCGGCGCGTTTTCTTTCCCTGAATGGTTTAGAACAGGTGCGTACTTTACTGCCCTCTCCCCTTATGAGCCCAGAGACTGCTCAAGTAATCATGGAGCACAAATTTCCCGTAACTACTTTTGCCGAATTTTTCAAACATCCTATTGTAAGACAATTTTACATGCCAGCACTAGAAGCCGAAAATAAAGCAGTTCTGCTCTTGACTTCAACCCTCATGGAGCTTCTCGAAGGTGCCAAAATTGTCGAAGATATTTTTTTTAAGAAAAATCTCGGGCTTCTTTTAGGGACTTCTCTATCTAAAATAATAGAACACATGCAAGCTTCACAAAATGCGCCTGCTCTCTTTAATATCCAAAAATTTAGCCTTTTCTTTGATTTGATTTTCGAAGAAATAGCCTTGTGGCTATCAATAGTTGAACCTCATGCTCCTCAAAAATTGGAAAAAATCATACGTGAAAGTTTTTGTAAATCCTCTGAAATTAAGCCCAACTTAGCACGTTTTACCTCGACGGGCAAATGGTGCTTTGTCGAAATTATGCACGCCCTTGATCAATTTAGAGGAAAAAAGCTCACCTATATGGTCTACGATACTATCTGTACGGAAGCAAATTGTGCTTTTGACGATCCCTTTCTTTTAAACCCAGACAGAGCTACAGTTTTTAAAATCTTTTCTCTGCACTACGAGAGTACCTTAAAAGAACACATCGAAAGACTGGCCACCTCCACCCATAAGCTGGATGTACTATGCATGGATATGCCCCCTAGAATAAGCGAAAGTGGATCGATGCTTAAAATGCATGACGTAGGAGCCCTGCTAGATGAACTTTTTGCCAGAAACTGTGTTTCTGATCAGGCTTTAAGCGTCGTCATCGACAATACCATCGGATATATCGACTCTAAGGAAATTGGCGACCTGCTCATCAAATTTAAAGATAAAATAGATGCAGGGTTGCTCAATCTCATCATATACTGGGACTGCCGGACACTGGACACGTTTGGAACAGATAAATTTTCAGGAGGCTGTTACTGTGTGTACTCCGCCAACAAAGCATTGATAGATATCTTTGCCGCCTTTCCAGCAAACGATAATGGCGATGCCTTGAGTTATCAGGGAATATGCCATCTGTATACTTATAGTATGCCTGCCTTAGATCACTATCGAAAAATGCTCTTTGAAAATACCGCCTATCTCCACAGCAAAATACTTCCGCAATGTAAGCAGGCGCTATCTATTCCGCACCATTTATCAAGCCTTGCACCCACAACTCCAGCTTCCCCTCGTCTCTTTATAGATCTGTACGCAAAGGAAGATTCATCCCCAATAAAAACCATGCGGGCAAATGAGTTATTCCCTTACTTTCCAGGCTTTGGCTACAAGACACCTACCGTGGCGTTCAAACGCCTTCTACATCTACCTAACCATACGTGCGAAAAACTGCATGTGTGTTGTGGACTTGAAGACAAGGCCGGCTTGAATAGATTGGCTCAATTTATTTGCACGCATTTCAGAGACCCTCCGAAAAGCACTAAGGGTCCTAGTACCTCATCCACCAGCTCCTCTAGTAGTGAATTATCCAGTAGCCTTGCAATAAAAAATGATAACCTAGCAAGCCTTGAAGATTTGAAACAAATCGAAAAGTCCATGACGCAACGATTGAAAGCCCTAACTCAGAGTTTGGATAAGCATGATCAAGCCTTAGCAGCTAATATAGCTAATTCATTTAAGTAAAAATTGGGTTAAGCATCAAAATGGAGGGTGAAAGCATCCTTCACTCCGAAAGGGCATAGGCATCAACCTAAGAAAATAGTTAAAAAAAACCCCTACAAATTACGAGGAAGATTTTATTTGGAAAGCACGTTTTAGCTCAAACAAAAGAGGATTG
>PLSG01000250.1 GCA_003164155.1 Parachlamydiaceae bacterium
TTAATCGTAGCGCGCTTGTCTGCGGTTTTTTTACCTTTGGCGAGGGCTATCTTGAGCTTGGCCTTTCCATCCTTCAAATAGCAGGCTAAAGGAACTATGGCGAGTCCTTTTTCTTGGGTGGCAGACTTTAGTTTCAAAATTTCCCGCTTATGCATCAGCAGCTTGCGGTCGCGGCGATCTTCGTGATTGTAAACGTTCCCAAAGCGGTAGGGAGCGATGCTCGCTCCGATCAGCCATACTTCGCCTTTGAGTATTTTGACATAGGCCTCTTGCAGGCTTCCGCCGTGGTCTCTGAGGGATTTTATTTCTGTACCCATCAGGACTATGCCCGCTTCAAAGGTTTCGAGTATCTCGAAGTTAAACCCCGCGCGCCGGTTCGAAACCAGCTCATTGCTTTTGTCGCTCTTTTTATCTTTCATAAATTTTTACTCATCATCCCATGTATCTAGAGCATCATTATCAATGTAGGCGTGTTTAAAGTCCAGATAACCCAATTCGGAAAAATATACGCCTTGCACATTGTCTTTTTTTACAAAGTTATAGTTTGCAAAAAATATGGGGGCGATAGGTAATTCCTGCATGAGCAGCTGTTCGGCGGCGTGTAAAATTTGCTGTCTTTTGGCCGGATCGCTTTCTTTGCTCGATAGGTCGAGGAGTTCGATATACTGCGCATTTTCCCATTGGGTATTGCTGGTGCCGCCGTCTTTGTATTTAAAAACTTCTAAAAAGTTGAGCGGATCGCGAAAATCGGCAAACCACGATCCGTTGGCTATCTGGTAGTCTTTACGGTTGAGTTTGTCGTAGAAGACTTTAGCCTCCTTGCCCTCCAAAATAACAGGAATACCCAGCACTTTGTTCCACTGCTGCTGTACGGCTTGGGCAATCTTATGGTTATTTTCGTTATTGATATAGGCTAAGGTAATCGGGGGGAGCTGCTCTTTTTTTATGTGCATGTCATCCAGGGCATCTTTTAGCAGCTGCTGCGCAGCGAAGACTTGGTGATCGGCAAAGAGTGGCGCAGAAGCTTGTGCTTTCATAGATGGAGGGATAATCCCCATGGCGGGGATTTGACCACCTTGCAGCACATGCTCGACAAGGCTATGCCTGTCTAGGGCATAGGTCATGGCTTGGCGCATTTTAGGATGATCAAAGGGCTTGGCCGCGGTATTGAAGCGGAACCAATGTGTGCCGGCCGCAGGCGTGCTCGACAAGGCTTCTTCGTGACGCAAGCTGGCTAAAGAGTCTGGCGGCAGAACCGAGAGAGGAGAGCCTATCCAGTCCAGAGCATCCCTTTTAAACATCTGCACAGCAGTAGCCTCATTGATGATGATCACTTCAATCTTATCCAAATTGACGTTAAGCGCATCCCAGTAGGCCTGATTTTTATTAGCTATCAGCACATTGTCATGGCTCCACTTGTCCAATGTGAAGGGCCCGTTGGCCAGCATGTGTTGGGCATCAATTTTTTTGCCTGGGTTTTGTATAGCCCACTGACTGTTAATTGGAAAATAAGCGTGGAAGTCGACCAGTTCAAGAAAATAGGGAGTGGAGTTTTCCAGTTCTACTACCAAGGTAGAGCGGTCTTTGGCGTGGATCCCCACCATGTCCAGGGGCAGCTGACCCTCCTTGGCGGCTTTGGCGCCTTTAATGACATATAGCTGATAGGCGTTGGGGCCGGGAAACTGGGGATCTAGCATGCTCTTCCAGGCATAGGCGAAATCTTCTGCCGTAACCGGATCGCCATTGGACCATGTGCTGTCGCGCAAGGTGAAGGTATAGGTTTTGAGATCCGGCGAGACGTCTACTTTTTCAGCCACTCCAGGCACTAGCACGCCATCAAAGTCATGCCGCATCAGCCCTTCATAAAACATGCGTATGACTGTCGCCGAAGGGAGATCGCGCACGAGACGCGGATCCAATGAGGTGATATCGTCTTTGCTGCTAATGCGCACAACGAAGGGATGGCCCTCTTTATCGGCATTTCTGCCTGCTTGCTTCTGCATGGCATTTTTCGAAGATGCGCTGTCGCAGCCCACGAGGAGCAGCGCGCTGCAAAAAAGTATCCCCGCGAAAAAAAATCCATTGATCAGGCGGTTGAAAATAAAAGCGACCAGATATCCTTTTTTGGGCATGAAGAGCCTCCCCTTAAGTGCATTTTCGCCTTTCATTATGCACAAAATTTAGATATCCACAAATCTAAAGATTAGGTATATATGGGATTTTAGAATTTTTTTAAGGTAATTACTATGAAACGCTTACTTTACATTGTGTTATCCTTGGCAGTTGTCTGCTTGGTGGTTTATTCAGCCATGGATTCGTCAGCACATAAGGACACTGCCCCCAAAGAAAAACTATCACCCGCTCAAGAAGATGCGTTGGCCCAAGAGAGCTTCAAGCTGTGGAAATCCTTTACGCCACCTACAGGCGAATTTAAAGCGCTCTTCCCTTCTTTGCCGCAGCATGCGGCCGAAAACACACGGGATCCCCACACCAATCAGCCCCGCAATTATGTCATGTACGTATCGGAAAAGCCCAATGGCACGCTTTTGATGGTGAGCATGATCACCTACCCCAAAGATGGCACTATGGCGCCCCCCACTCAAATCCTGCACAACGTTATGCAGGAGTTGATGACCTCTAACCCAGCCAATAAATTGATCTCCGAAAAGGAAAACCCCATTGCGGCCTATCCTTCGCTGGACTTTTCCATCAAAAATAAAGAAGTGCGCATCGAAAACCGGGGTTTTATAAAAGATCATACCCTTTTCTTGCTGACTTTCATTGCTAAAAACGAAGAATTCAATGAAAAGGAATATATGCACTTCCTTGATTCTTTTGAATTATTGAAGTGAATAACTTGACATTATATCGATATCTATAATATGCTTATATGATAAAGTGCGTTAAGAAAAAGTAAACGAGAGAGTTGTTAAACTCAAAAAAGTGGACTTTTTGAGAGATTTTTTGCCTAAAACCAAAAAAGTTTCCAAAGGCCACCTTTTCAAATTTTGCAATTCCCTCACACGTCTCCATTTAGGTTCAACTCGGGTTAGCCTGGGTTTAGTCCAAATCCGCGGGGCGTATAAATCACGTAAAAGGATGTTACCATGCTGAAAAAGTTTTTTTTGAATCTTCCCGTTTTAGCTGTTGTGCTAGCGGCCTGTGCTTGTACCATTGGGCAAGGATATTATCCCGCTGAGCAAAAAGCAGAAATCAAGGCCGAAAGAGGTCTTTTAAAAGGCAGTCAAGGCAGTATCCTGAGTTGCAATAAATGCAAAAAGAAGCATCGCATTGAAGCTAGTGCTGATAGACAAACTACCTATCTAGCTAGTTGCGGAGAAGGCAAGTGCAACGTCGAAATGATCGAGAGCTTGAAAAAATCATTGGAAGAACAAAGAAAAGCTAAAGCTAAAGAAACTCCTCAAGGCAAAGCACATGATGTCGATGCTGATGATGCCGATCAAGATAACCATGACGCTCAATCCAACCTGCACTTGGCCTCATGCGCCAATGGCAGATGCAATGCCAGTGCATACGATGACATGAAGAACTCTTTAGAAGAGCAAAAAAAAGCTAAGCAAGTTAACACGCCCGATGGTTTCATCGAAACCCCCTACGAAGGCGCCGATCTCCAACCAGGACAACATTTGGCCATCGCTTAGCAATCCTTTAGCTTTGTACGCGCCGCGGTAATGGCTGGCCGTAACAAACTGAACACCATCCACAACTCTCATGCAGCTCCCATGCTGCCCGCACCCCCATCGGGGGTGCAATGCACAACAACGCCTTCCCAGGGCTGCACAAAAGCTGCCCTGGGCTGGGGTGTGCGATTTGTCGATTTTTCCCGAGAGGAATTCATCCATATCTTAAGTAAAAGCACTCGCAAAATTTCAGTTTCATGGTTTTGATTTGAGTCAAACCTATCCGCTTGACGCCCAAAGAACTCTTAGTTCTTACTGTAATTTGGAAAATGCAGCCCTTAGTTGTTTTTCCCAAACCCC
>PLSG01000025.1 GCA_003164155.1 Parachlamydiaceae bacterium
CTCAAAATGATCACCTTTTGGGATAACGAAGAAATTGGATCTGAGACCGCCCAAGGTGCGGCCTCGCCATTTGTCTCCCACACCACAGAGAGAATCGTCTACGCTTTAAATGGCCAGAGGGAAAACTACTTACGCCTGATCTCTCAATCACTATGTGTATCTGTAGATCTGGCACATGCGCTACACCCCAACTACCTGGAAAAGCATGAACCAAGACATCAGCCCATCTTGGGCAAAGGGATCGTTTTAAAGTACAACGCCCAGCAGCGCTATGCCTCCGATGCGCGCACGTCGGCAGTCATCGCCAGTTTGTGCCAAGAAGCCAAGCTTCCCTTGCAAAAATTTGTCGCCAGATCCGATATGCCTTGCGGCAGCACCATCGGACCGATTCATGCACACTTAACCGGCATGCCCACGGTGGATATCGGCAGCCCGCAACTATCCATGCACTCCGCCAGGGAGCTCATGGCCTGCCAAGACCATCTCGATATGTGCGAGCTACTCGCAAGCGTACTCACTTAAACTTGAGAGATTTTGTTTACATTTTTTCGGCAATCCGACAAAATCGAGCATAAAACGGAGCCATCACCATGCAACGACTACGAAACTATTTAGCGCAAACTGCGCCAGAAAAGCAAAGCAGCGCCGCCATAGCTTATTTAGCTGCTCTGGACCATATAGAACTCTCAGCCCCCGACGTAGCGGCCAGCATCACCCAAGAGCTGATAGATCAACGCCGCAACCTCAAACTCATCGCCTCGGAGAACTTTTCTTCCCTGGCAGTGCAGCTGGCCATGGGAAATCTTTTGACCGACAAATATGCCGAAGGATATGCCCACCACCGTTTCTACGCAGGCTGCGACAATGTCGATGCCCTCGAAAGCACAGCCGTAGAGCAACTCAAGCTGATCTATGGCTCAGAACACGCCTACGTACAGCCCCACTCGGGCGCCGACGCCAACCTGGTAGCCTTTTGGGCGATTATCACCCAGCGCATCCAAAATAAAGAAGTCGAAAAACTGCAAAAGAAAAGCATCGACGAACTGAGCGCCGAAGAATACGAAAAAGTTCGCCAGCTCATGGTCAACCAAAAAATCATGGGATTGTCGTTGAATTCCGGAGGACATCTCACGCATGGCTATCGGCACAATATCTCCTCAAAAATGATGCAATCGGTCTACTACGACGTAGACCCTAAAACCGAACTCATCGACTATGCCGCCCTGGCAGCGCAAGTGAAAAAGGAAAAGCCTTTCATCCTTTTGGCCGGCTACTCTTCCCATCCGCGCAAGCTAGACTTCGCTAAAATGCGCTCCATCGCCGACAGCGTGGGGGCCGTGCTGATGGTGGACATGGCGCATTTTGCCGGACTTGTCGCCGGCAAGGTTTTCACGGGCGATTTTGATCCGATCCCTTTTGCGCATGTGGTCACGTCCACTACCCATAAAACCTTGCGCGGCCCGCGCGGCGGATTCGTGCTCTCGACCAAAGAGTTCAGCGAAGCCATCGACAAAGGGTGCCCTCTGGTGCTCGGAGGTCCACTTCCGCATGTTTTGGCAGCCAAGTCCATCGCCTTCAAAGAGGCCGCTAAGCCAGAGTTTTGCACTTATGCGCAGCGCATCGTAGCTAATGCCCAGCATTTGGCCGAAGGGCTGGCAGCGCAAGGTGTGCGCCTGATCACTGGCGGCACCGAAAACCACCTGCTGGTTTTTGACCTGGCGAAGTTCGGACTGACCGGCCGGCACGCGGAAACGGCCCTGCGCGCAGCAAACATCAACGTCAACCGCAACGCCATCCCTTTCGATGCCAATGGTCCTTGGTACACCTCGGGCATCCGCTTGGGAACGCCTGCGCTCACCACTTTGGGAATGGGCAAA
This sequence comes from Parachlamydiaceae bacterium, assembly GCA_003164155.1. Lineage (GTDB taxonomy): Bacteria > Chlamydiota > Chlamydiia > Chlamydiales > Parachlamydiaceae > BOG-1457. The sequence continues at coordinate 1,878 of PLSG01000025.1, forward strand.
GATGAAATGCAAGCCATCGCCGAGATCATTTCCGAGATTTTGACTCACACCAAACCAGCTATCGTAGCCAAGACGGGACAGTTAAGTAAAGCCAATGCCACTACCGATGAAAATGTGCTAAAGCAGGCCCAGCGTAGAGTAAAGGATCTATTGGACCGCTTCCCGCTCTACCCAGAGATTGTAATCGGCTAAAAAATTACGAAATGTTTATAATTGGAGAAACCCATGCCCAAAGCACTAAATGAAGCCCAAGATTATGTTCCAAGAATGAGAGATAAAATAGAAAACACTATTTTAGAAGCCAGACGCATTTTCATTTCAGAGGCGATCGACAGTGAAACCGCCGAAGAAGTCATCCGCAAGCTATGGTACCTGGAATTGAACTCACCTGGCAAACCCATCACAATAGTCATCAACAGCCCTGGTGGCTCGGTGGATTCTGGATTTGCCATCTGGGATCAAGCTAAGATGATCTCCTCGCCCATCACCACACTGGTCACTGGCCTTGCGGCATCCATGGGTTCGATCTTGAGCCTGTGCGCAGCTCCCGGCAGGCGCTTTGCCACCTCGTATGCCCGTTTTATGATCCATCAGCCCTCACTCGGCGGCTCGGTAAAGGGGCAGGCTACCGACCTTGAAATCCAAGCCAAGGAAATACTCAAGACCAAGGATATGCTCGTGAAAATCTACGTCGCTCATACGGGGAAACCGTATGCGGAAATTGAAAAAGCCATCGATCGCGACACGTGGATGTCTGCACAAGAGGCGCTGTCATTTGGATTGTTGGACAAGATCGTAACGTCCTACAAAGAGCTGGCTTAAGCCATGTACCTCCCCTTCTCTAAGTATGCAGGCTGCGGCAATGACTTCATCCTAGTGGACAACCGCGAAAATATCTTCCCTGTACATGCATGCGGTTTGATCCAGAGTCTTTGCCACCGGCAGTGCGGCATTGGAGCCGACGGGGTGATCCTGGTAGAAAAATCCAGCAAGGCCGACTTTAAAATGCGCATCTTCAATGCCGATGGCAGTGAAGCAGAAATGTGTGGCAATGGCATTCGGTGTCTGCTAAAATACCTAAGAGAGCTGGGCTATACCGGAAAAACCTATACCATAGAAACCATGCTACGCTGTCTGGAAGTGGCCTTCGAAGGGGAAAATGTCAAAGTTCAAATGGGCGATCCCCAAAATGAACGATATGACGAAAGCTGCGATGCAGGCCCTGCACAGAGCCCCTGCACGCTGCATCATATCGATACCGGAGTGCCACATGTGGTCATGTTTGCCGAAGATATCGAGCATATCGATCTGCAAAAGCTAGGAGCGACCATCCGGCACCACCCCAAGTTTGCCCCGCATGGGGTCAATGTCAATGTCGCCAGCTTATGCCTCACCCAAAATGCCTTGAGAGTGCGCACTTTCGAGCGCGGCGTAGAAGCCGAGACCCTAGCCTGTGGCACTGGCGCTACGGCGGTTGCTTTGATTGCCGCCCATAAATATGGACTAAAAAGCCCTATAACCGTACATACTAAATCTAAGGAAACTTTGGACATTGCCTTCTCCCACAAAGAACGCACCCATCGCCATCCTCTTTCTGGCAAGGACTCCCCACTCCCCAGTGCATTTAGCAACGTTACCATGTGCGGACCCGCCACATATGTATACCGTGGAAATATTAACATTCGCAAGGATATGATCTCATGACAAAAACAGCTACTAAAACTCCCGCGCAAAACCCCATTATTTTGCGCTGCCATCGCCTTATGGAAGCGTTTACTAAATCAGATGACGAGCGCGATTTTTATCTCGACCGCGTGGAGGGATTTATTGTTTATGTGGATTTAGACAAACCGCAAAATGATCTGGCAGCTGTCCAAACTGAACTAGAAACCAACGAAGATCGCTATGTGAAAATCCCCAAATTCACCTTCTATGAGACTAAGAAAATCATGGAGGGATTTGTCAATGAAAAGGTCTACGACATCGACACCAAAGAAAAGCTACTCGATATCATTCAATCCAAAGAGGCCCGCGAAAACTTCTTAGAATTCATCTACGACCACCACTCAGAACTGGAAAAATGGCAGCAATACTATCATGAGCGCTCCAGAATCCGCATCATAGAATGGCTGAGACAGAACAACTTTGATTTTGTGTTTGAAGAAGACCTGGACATGCCCAAAAGCCTCATCGACAAACTAAAGAGAAATCTCTTTCAGCCTAAAGCCGCCAACGATGTCCTCGCCGGCCGCAAGATGCTGGTAGCTAAAGCCAAAAACTACTACTCCAACGAAGCTCTCAATCCCAGACCTAAGCGCGGCCGTCCGCCCAAGCAGGTCTTAAAATTGGAAATCGAAACTAAAGCTACGGCCGACATATACAATACCGTGCCTCTTTCGATACTGCCATTCCTCTTCACACCAGACATCAGCAGCGTGGCGGATATCACCTTCTCCTCCAAGTTTGGATCGGAAGAGGAACTTCTAGCTCAGCGGCGCCAACAAGCCTTCGACAGCTTGGAAACGGCTTCTGCCAGCTCGATCAATGAAAAACTGGCCGCCTTGCGCAGCTTATCCAATCGATGGGTACCAGATGAAGCTGGTACTTCACCCAAGGCACAGTCCTCTGTGCCTGGCAAGTCATCCCCTTCTCGCCCTGGGGATAGCGCAGATGAAGATGATGAGATCGACTTCGACAGCGACGATGAAGATGATGAAGAGGATTTCGATGTCGCCCCAGCTAAACCTAAAAGCCCCAACGGCAAAAGCGCAGCAGGACCCGCTAAATTTGTGCCAACCAAAGCGGTTAGTAAGCCCCTCAAGAAAAACGATGCACCAGCATCTTCTCCTGTGGCCAAGCCCAAAGCGCCCGTAGCTAAAGCCCCCACCAAAGAAGCCGTCAAACCTAAGGCAGCCAGCGCAGCCCCAAGTAAAAAGGAGCCGCCGGTTAAAAAGAAGCCAGCCTATCGCCATATGGAAAAGAAAAAGCCCAAGAAAAAGTAGAGGGTAAAAAGACTTAAAGGACCTAAGGGACCTAAGGGACATAAGGGACTTTTTGTCCTTTTTGTCCTTTTTG
>PLSG01000047.1 GCA_003164155.1 Parachlamydiaceae bacterium
CGGGGGGGATCTGACCAGTTACTATGGGTTAGATCATTATGATATAAATTTTGGTGCAGGATATAACAGATAAGATTTGGTTGAAAAGCACATTTCTCCGTGGTTTAAGGTTTATCAGCAATTCGGAGCCAGGGGGGGGATGAGAGAATTCTTCTTTTTTCTCACGGAGGGAAATCAGAAAGTCCTGGCAATCAAGGATGAGGCGCAATGGCAAAAATTGTGATTACCAATCGACCTGGCCCATAAAACCAAAAAATGCGATAGGCACCAGGAGTCTTATTTTGTGCGTAAGATTCGAAAATCTCTTCACCATTGGGCCCTTGAAGGCCATCATACTTATGGGTGTGAAGTGATGGATGTCTAAGATTCGCACACATTAAAGATAAACTTTTACGAATTGCTTTGAACTCAACTTTCTTTGAAGGATCTTCTTTTAAGAAAAGCAATTTATCTTCTGCAGTTGGCGTGAAATTCAGATGAAATTCATTCATTATCAATTTCCTCTATCCAACTATCTAATTCTTTTTGGCTAATGATGCGTCCTTTACCTTCTTTAGCTTCTTGTAATCCTTTTGATAATATTTTTTGCAGCCGATCTTTTTTAATTTCTTCAACAGTTTTATGAAACACCTCTTTCATTAAATCGCGAAAAGGTTTGTGCTCTTCTACACAAATAGTTTTTAAAAACGTATGTTCGTCTATGGGAACATCAAAACTGACACGAACTGTATTTTTCATATCATCCTCCTACACAAATGTGATATTTTATACACCTTCATTATGACATCTGTGATACTTTGATACAAGTATCAAATATGTAGAACAGACGACAACGAAGAGATCGTGTTCTACCGCAATCTCTCAGCTGCACATTCTTTAAATCCTGCAGATGAGTCAAAGCAAAGAGGGCAATCGTAATCGTCGGCCCCCTTGGATCTATGAAATTTTTGAAATTGACTTTCCATCTTTATTTAATCTTAATGAATTCTGCATATGCTAGGATGTTTTTTAAAAGTACGTGTGTAGAGTCAATGGATAAAAATTTAAGGTGGATAAATGCCTGTTCAAAATGCGCATGAAAGTATAGGTTCAGTAGATAAAGCAAGAAAGACATGCTCGCCAACTCGAAATGCGCAGGCCATACCTATTGAAGAAAAAGTCAAAACGTATGCGAATCGACATTATGCCCGGGCGGATGCCCTGGGGCAGTTTTTGACAGCGCCGTGGTGTTGGAGCAAACGGAAAATCGCTGAATGGACATCATCTGGGTCGGGGATTTTGAAGAAGATAGGCGCTGTGGCGCTTGGCATATTTTCCATGCTTTCGGGGATTTTGCTGCTGCCCATTCCCATCGTGGGTGCCATTTTGCGGGCAATTGGCATCAAGGGGGTATTGCCACCGGTATATGTAGGGGCAAATGTGCCTGCGGCGGATGAAAGGCAGCGCAGCGTGCCGGCATATGAGACGGCGCTGGAAAGCTTGAGGCATGCCGTGGAGCATCATGAAGTGGCACAACAGGCTTCGGCGCTAAGTGCGGAACAGATCGCCAAATATAGCGCCTTGAAAAGAGTGATTCAACTTCCTGGCAAAGTAGACAAGAAAATATTGGGGCATATTCTGGGCGATCACTTTCTTCAAGCCACCGGTCTGGAGGGAAATCAAACGGGTAAAATTTTAGAATTCCTAAGCGATGTTCTTAAAGATCCCTCCTTTCAGAACTATCAGATGACATCCCTGCCGCAGCTTTTTGGCACGGGTGCCAGCCTGAGCGCTGTATTGGGTGAAAGTAGAAAGCTTGGGGCGGAAGAGCTGGAAAAGATCAAAGTGGAATATCAATCAAAGATAAGCGAGCTCGTCGCCTCTAAAAAACCATTTCTTATTCCTGGAGGTTGGGTGGGAAACCCTTCCGGGCATGCCATGTACTATGAAGTTTCCGAGCAGGGGAAGGGCACTTGTAAACTGCGCGTGTTTAATACGGGGAGTGGGTTAGAGTATCATCCTAGCTTATCAGATGGGGATCATAAAAAGTACCTGCCCTATATTGAGATAGGCGATATCCCCGCCGCAAAGCTGTCTTGCGACACCTTTATCAGGAGTTTGATCGAATTGCATCACTGCAGTGCAAACTCAAAAGGAGAACCGCTTTCATATGCTTCGCATGACATATACCAGCGCTTGCTGGGTTGTTTAGGAGGTGCGCACAGGCGTTATAGCGGCAACCTGAACGAGTATATCACGCCGCAGCTGTCTGGCACATGCACTTGGAAAGGAGCTTTGGCCACAGCTGGAAAGGTATTGCCTACAGATGCGCGCTCACCTATAAACTTCCAAAGGTTTGAGTATCAAATAGGCTTGCAGGCCATGGTGAATTATTATGCAGAATGCCGTGGCAATTTGCACAGTGATGCACAAGATAGAAGGCTGTTGCAAAAATGCGCCGAATCCTTCGCCTTGCAGACTTTAGAAGCGCATCGCACAGGGATGATAGGCGACGAAGAGTTGAAAGTGGCCTATGCCACGTTACAAGAAGTTGTGCAAAAAGTCCGGGCGGCGGAAGGGGAATATTTTTTGAAAGCGTCAGTCGATGTGCATGTCGACTTCAGCCACCCTTTTGTCAAGGAACATGGAAATGTCAAGGCTGTGGCGGAACCTATTTCTACTTGGGAAGCGGAGGCCAAAATAGCCGCGCATATTCCACTGCCGCGAAAAGTCCCACACACCCTTGCTGCCGATGAGGCAGCGGCCTTCTTAACCAGTTGCCAAGAGCAGTACGCTAAAGCGATATGCCAAGGCCAGTTGCCGGCGGCGGTTTTAGATGCCGCTACACAGGTATGCGAGTCCTTGCCCATGCCGGA
>PLSG01000252.1 GCA_003164155.1 Parachlamydiaceae bacterium
CATCAGAAATGGGCTCGGCTACGTTAGCGCCGGGTATAAGATTTTGCCGATCGGCGGGAATAAACACATTTTGCACATAATTGCGGTAGAGCAGTACGGTCTTGGGCGAGTACAGAAAAGTATAGGGGGCCTCTTCGTGCAAGATAGCATCGAAGCGGTGGTAAAGCTCGATCCGCTTTTTGGGATCATAGGTGTAGTCCAAGTCGTCGATGATTTGGTCAATTTCGCGATTGGCAAAGCCGATGGCATTAGAAGAGCCCTTTTGCTTGGCTCCTGCCGAAGACCACAGCTGTCGCGGCTCTTCTGGCGGGGTGCCTAGAGCCCAAGCCAGAAATAGGGCATCGAAATTTTTATCATCAAATGCTGCTGAAAGATCGGCGATATCGACGCCATTCAAAGTGCACATCACGCCAATTTCCTTGAGGGCCGTGGCGATATATTCGCAGATGGATTTTGAGGTGGGATTTTTAACAAAGTAGGTGAGCGCAAAATTAAATTTTATTTTTTTGCCATCGATGACTTTGTCTATGGTTCCGCTGCCGTCGCTGTCATACCATCCTTCCTCTTCCAGCAGGCGGCGGGCAGCACGTGGGTCGTAGGGCCATGGTATGATGGACACATCGTAGTCGGGAGAGTAGCGAAAGAAAGTGCCTGTGATCTCAACTCCCAGGCCATTGAGATATTGCTCGATGATTCTTTTCCGATTGATGGCCATAGTCATGGCTTGCCGCACTTTTTTGCTGTTGAAGTAGGGGGTAGCCTCATTCCAGCCTATGTAGCTATAGCTGCGGCTGATATAATCCAGCCGTTTGATGGTCATGTCTTTGGAACCACTTCCCTTTGCCTGGCTGGAGTCTACCTGCTGTTTATAAGCCTCGGAATCCAAAAAGGTAGCGAGTTCGATCAATTCGCTGGGCGCAATGCCATGCAGGTCTATTATTCCGGCTTGAAAATCTTGCCAGATAGAGTCAGGGGTATTTTTGAAGTATTCTACCAGTCCGTCCACTAAGACCTTGTCGGTGAAGAAATAGTGGGCGTTGCGCTTGAAGTTTATTTGCTGGTCGCTCATTCCATCGAATGTCCAAGGACCGCAGCTGACGATGATTCCGCTAGCCCAGTGGTGGGCGAAGTTTTGCGCCCAAATGGCATTGGTGAGATAGGTATTGGGATCTTCACCCTCTTCCACGATTTTCTTGCCGTTGGAAAAATATTTGTAGACAAAGCTAGCCAGCGGTTTGATACCCCCGGTGAGCTGCTTGGCGACGTATTTAACGGTGGGGGTGAGCGTTCCGTCTTTTTGGAGCACATCGGTGGTTTTCCAACGCACGACGAAGGTCAGGTTATCGATCACTTCCAATTCGGCGATATCTTGCAAGTAATTGCGCTGAGCCACCGCCCCGCTGACTTGTACATGCGGATTCATTACGGCGTCCAAATAAAACTTGAAGTCATGTGCAGTGACAGGATGCTTTTTTAAGAAATGCGCTGCCAAGTGGAAATCGGGAGGAAAGTGTGCCGGGTTGAGCGGCTCCCAAAACACCCCGTCGCGCAAGTGAACCCAGAATTCTTTGGCGGGGGAGTCTTTGCGCGTGCGCTCTTCGATTTTGATGGCCAGATCGGGCGTCATAGTTTCGTAAATGCCAAAGGCTGACGTGGCCAATGAGCCTGTGCATTGGTTTATCCATCCGGCAACCTGGCTCCAGTTACTGAAGGGATGCAAGTCGTCTGGTTTTCCTATGGTGGCATCGCGTCTGACGCCGTGCGGTTTAAATTGCTGGCCTAAGAGCTTGGGCAGTGTTTTGGCGTAAAAGAGGTCTTCGCTAAGCAAGTTGGGCAGAGTTGCATCTATATGGGGACGGGAAGCCATCCCATTAGATACGGTAGAAGCCGCGCCCCGAGTTTCTGCATTGCCCTGTGAGGACATAGGTTGTGAAGGAAGGGATGGCACATCGGCTTGCCCTTCCTGACTAGGTAGGGAATGCAGCCTTTGTTCTGGAGGAGTGCGTAAGATTTCCTCGCGCATTTTTTCTATCTCGCTGCGCAGATTGGCAATATCTGTGTGGATCTCAGTAAGGCTTGCCTGTACATGCAAGACATTGTGTTCCAATAGCTCGGATGACCAATACAAGAGGCATAAAAATATGACGACAAAGAATCCTAAGATATAGCGAAATATGTACAGTCCAATAGGTTCTTTATTCATGCATCCTCAATAAATGACAATATGGTAGTGGGGGGCAAACCAAAGCTCAAAAGTCCAATGGGAGATCAGCTGCATTTCCGCCAAGCCGCGCGCCCAGGCCAGTAGTCCGATCAGCAAACCTAAGATGCCCATTATCCTGTTATAATACTTTTTCATTTTTTGGAAGAGATTATATGTATGCATGGCTAATACCAGTGAAGGAGAAGTGAGCAGGGCAAAGACTAGGCCGTTGAGCATGCCAATCAAGGGGTCGCCGCTTAAAGCACAAGCCGAGAAAACGATCAACGTTTGGCCACAGGGCAGGGCGACCGTGAAAAATCCAAATAGGAAAGTAGACCATGGCTGATCGCTGAGGATGAGCAGCGATAGGTTGTGATTGACGCGTGAGAGCTTTTTTGCCAACCATTGGTGTCCAGGATAGTGCCATCCCATCAAAGTATTGGTGGCTATGGCTATTATGGCCGTGCCAAAGGCAAAGCAGGTTAAGGCTGAAATATGGTAACGGCTCAAGATGAGGTTAAAAACGGCGCCTATTTCTCCCGACAACATGCCTGCCAGGGTAAACGAGGTCACCCTTCCGGCAAAATACATGTAGCGCCAGCGGTGTTGGCCAAGCATCATCACCAAGGGACCGCACATGCCTATGCAATGCAAATTGCCCAGGATATAGAAAGGGAGCATGGTTAGGAGGAGTGCCATACATTCCTTTTTTCGGAGTTAATAACCCAAGTTGTTAGTCCATGCCACCTAAATCCGGAGGAACCGTATTTAGGTGGCATGGACTAACAAGTAAAAAATCAGCTTAAATCGGAAGGGGTTCCTGAACCGAATTTCGCTCTCGCTTCCAAACTTACCCACATTATTAACCCAAGTTGCTACTCTTTTGCATCCTGTACTCAGATGAGGCATCTATCTCAGCTAGATAGCTGATCTCTTGCTTAAAAAATCATAAAGTCGAGAATGTGTCTTTGTGTTATACTGCTCCAAGACATTTAATGTCTAGGATCGCAAAATTCGGCTATGTTCACCTGAAAATTTTAGGGTTTAATGTAGCAAAAGATAACTTTTCATTTGCCGAGAGAGTTTGAGATTTAAGGCACAAGGGACGCAGTTATGCACATCATCAGTGGTTTATACCGCAGCCGGAAGATAGAGACGCCTAAAGGTTTGGCTACTCGCCCCACGNNGAACAATATCGAGGGCGCGCGTTTTCTCGATCTCTTCGCCGGCTCTGGCGCCATGGCTTTGGAGGCCCTTAGCCGGGGGGCTAAATCCATCGCCTGTGTCGACAACACCAGAGAAGCTATCAAATGCATGCAACACAACGTGCAGCAGCTGGGTGTAGAAAAGTCTTCTCAAGTATTGTATGGAGATGTCTTTGTGGTCATGGGCAAATTGGCCAAAACTGGGCAGCAGTAT
>PLSG01000101.1 GCA_003164155.1 Parachlamydiaceae bacterium
TTTGTAGGATGTCAGAAAGAAGATCGCGCTAATAGTATGCGATCTCAGGTAGATTGGGCTCGGCATAATTTAGATGCTATCGTTGAGCTTGATCCTGAGGACCCAGCTGATTTTGCATGGGCCGATGAGATAGCGAAAGATAAAATAGAAAAAGGTGAAGTTTGGTATTGTACCCATTAATTAGGAAGATAAATGAAGAAGAAAGAAATCATTAAGAAATACGAAAAAGAAGAGAAGCGCCATCATAAGTCTGAAGAGGCCGAAGAGTGCAAGCACGAGAAGCGCGAGAAGAAAGACATTAAAGACATGGCTAAGGCGCGTAAGCCTAAGGCTAAGTCGAAGACACACGTGTCTAAGAAAAAATAATCTATCTATGTGGGTCAATGTGACCCAGTGGTTAGAGGCCCCATCATGGGGTATAAACCTTGAGGCTTCGAGCCTCAGTAACCAGGAGCCAAACATGGCAAGACATTTTTCAGCAAAACATGAAGGTAACTACGAAGGTATGGAAGAACGCCGTAAACAAGAACGGGAAGATTCATCCATTTTTGGCATGACTCAAACAAGTCATTTTGCCAATATGCCAACAGAAGTTATTTTTAAGGCAGTTGCTCGTCCATATAGCGGAATGCCAGAAAACCTTGATGATACAATGAAGGGCGTTGACCGACAAATTGGAATAGACGAAAAAGATCTACATAAGCATCTTCATCCTAAAAAGGTGTAATCACCTGAAAGGTGTAACGATGCCAACGATGTTACGAACTGACCCTAAGTTTCAGAAGATGGTTGATAAGATCTTCGGACGTAAACCTATTAAGCACAGTGAGAATCCTGATCTTGATAAGAAAAGCGACCGTGAGAAGAAGCTAACCTATGAAGAAACTATCAGAGTACGTTAACACTTTTAAAGTGTAATTCATCGCAAGGGTGGGAGGAAGTTCGTGGTTGAAGCCTCCCGCCTTTAGATAAGGAGATAATATGGCTAAGAGCAAAAAAGAGAAAAGTAAAAATAAGTCTACAGGTTACGATAAACCTTGTTACGGAGAAAAATAATGGCAGCCAAGAAGAAAGTCACCAAGGGCAAAGAAAAGATTGAGAAGACTTTACATGAATTTAAAGAAGGTGATTTGCACTCTTCTAGTAAGAAGGGCCCCGTGGTTAAGAAGCGATCTCAAGCAATAGCAATTGCTTTATCAGAGGCTAGAAAAGCCGGAGCAAAGATCCCTAAGAAAAAAAAATACTTTCTCCCTCGATTATGACCCTCGTGAGACAAGTGATAGATAGAGTGAAGAATTTCTTTGAGAAGTTGAATAGCGATGAAGAATAATGAAACACGTTCTCGAGATACCGTAGGAAAGATTTCTTCTGACCTACTTAATAAAACCCCTTATAGTAATGATCCCATAGAGATTGAACGCGCAATGCACGAAGATTACGTTAAAAACGTAACAGCATGTGTATAAACATCAAAAAAGAACTTTTTTGGTGTTTTTTTTGTCATCGTTTTGACCAAAAAAGAACGGTTAATGACTAATGTTTTAAGGCATTACTTTTTTGCACGTAGATCTTGCCCAACGCCTGATTATGATCAAGCGGTTTACCACTACAAGAGCGAATTAGATGATATTGAGTTTTTGTGGGTCATCCCATCAAAAGAAGCGTGTTTAACCTTTATAGAACAATCTTCTCCTATAGCACCTACAGAATGGGGACTTCTCAAATATGTTCTTGAGTTTGCTGATGGGACACTGTTTAAGATTGCTAAAAGACTTAATAACGAAAAAGACGATTCGTCTGAAATTATCCAATAGGAGAGACAATGTTTGATGATGAAAAGATAGTTGAGGCCGTTCAGGAAGTTCAACAAGAAGAACAAGTTGAGCAACCAGAAACCACTGAACAAGAAACAGAACAAGCAAAACCTTATGCCCTACAGCAAGAAAAAGGCGAATTGCCAAGAACAGAATCACCCGCTGAGCGTAATTTTAGGGCCATGGAAGCTAAGATGAGACGTATTGAGCGCGAACGTGATGAGGCTTTAAGGCTAGCCCAAGAGAAAGAAAATATCTCCCACGAAGAACCTGATGAAGAGATTAATATTGGCGATGAGGACATATCTGAAGGTAAGCACATTAAAGCTGTCTACCGCGTTATGGATAAGAAAATTAAGCGCTTAGAAGAGCAATTAAAGAAGAACGAACAAGCATCGACAACGATGTCCGCAGAAGCTATGCTTAAGGCACAGTACCCGGATATTGAAAAAGTTGTAACCAAGGAAAACCTTGATGCACTTCGTGAGGCTGATCCCGAGTTTGCTGAGATGCTTAGGACATCTAGTTCTTTTCGGGCTAAAGCTGTTTCGGCTTATAAACACATTAAAAAACTCGGACTTTACGTTGAGGACACTTATATGGCAGATAGAGCAGCGGCGCAAAAGAATGCTTCTAAACCTAAACCTTTGGCTTCTGTTTCTCCACAGCAAGGAGATAGCCCTCTTTCGAGAGCTAATGCGTTTGCTAATGGGTTAACCCCAGAGTTACAAAAACAATTAAGACAAGAGATGGAAGAAGCTCGTAAGAACAGATAACTTTATGTTTGAGAGTAGTAACGGTGTATTATGCGGGTATTCCCTTGGTTTCTTTTATTATTGTTTGTTGTCTTGTGTACGGGATTTTCTTGGATGGCATGGGAGTTCCATAAACTATCCATAGAACTTAACGATAGGATACATAAAAGGGCTATTTTTAATAGATAGTTAAATTCTGCGTGAAGCTCTTCCCTGAGCTGGCTAGCGGCGACTGATACAATCCCGCTAGCCTTATTTCGGTAAAGTGGTAAGGTAATGATCAGGGTATATTTTCAGTTAGATTAATCTTAGGAGAGATATGATGTCAGAAAACAAAGTATCAAAGTTTTTTTCTGGATTTTCCTCTTGCTTGAAGAATACTTCGAACATGTGCACTGTTGGTGAGAACGTTATTGAAGTCATTGAATTAGCCGATCCAGATCCTGTTTCAAAGGCTATTTTGGCGAGCATTTTAGCAGTAATGAAACTTTCCGGGCCTGCGCTTATTTCACTCTCTGTTGTTTGTAGTGATGAAGCTGCAAAAATTGATGCAGCAGATCAAGCAGCGCTTCAAAAACTAGGGCTCTTAAAGAAAGACGGAACAGTTTCTGATTTGGTATCTAATGTTGTTAAACAGACAGTAAAAGTTACAAAAAAGTAGAAAGGTTATCCCATGGCAGATGCAGTTATCACTCCAGAAGTTCAGGCTTCTCATCAACTTGTCGACGATGTTAAAACAGCTGCTCATGCGGCTATAAATGAACTTGTAGCCCATCATGTAAAAGGATCAGATCTTTTACTTAAAGGGTTTAATCAAATTACAGAGATTGCCTCTGAGGCAGCAGATTGGTATGAAATTTTAAAAAATCTTCTTACAGCTCTTAAACCATTTTTTGAGGTAATTGAAACCTGGCTTAAGGCAGCATATGCTCACCTTGTTGATATTTTCAACTGGGCTAAAGACATGTGGCATAAGATATTCGGATCATCAAAATAAGAATCGACTACTCTCCTTTGAAGACCCCTAGGTTTTAAACCTACCTAGGACTTCCTTTTTAGGCCGGGATTTACTACCCCGGCCTTTTTTTTATAAAAAAGAGTATAATAGTAATAGCGTAACGAGAATTCGCTACCCTCAAATCTCCTATGGCGTTAGAGGAACTCGCCAACCTCAGACGTTAATTCTAAGTCTCGTCAACTTGGTGTTTAAATAATTTTAGGGTCCGAGACCCAAAAACACTAAGGAATTCTATGCCTATTACAACTACAAGTGTTTTGCCTTCACCCGTTCAGCAGTCGTTTTCCTATAAACTGCTCTCGGTTCCAGTGCCAAACATGATCCATAAGATTCCAGCAATGCATAAAGCAATGCCTAGGAATGGTGGTCGTACATTACGTATGCGTCGATATAATCCTCTTGCTACCGCTATGGTACCACTTGGAAACAGCGGCGTAACGCCACCTCCTCAAATGCTCACAGCTGTGGATATTGATGCAACCATCAGTTTTTATGGAACGTACGTACAAATCAACGAACAGGTAACTCTTCAAAGTCAAGATCCTGTTCTAAATGAGTGCGCAGCGCGTCTTGGCGTTAGCATGAGACAAACAGAAGATCAATTAACTCGTGACATGCTTGCTTCAACGGCATCAACGATTAATTGTACTGCTGGTGCGAACGGTAAACGAATTGCTGTTCTAAAATCTTTTCTGATTGACTTGGAAGCCGAAGCTTAAGAGCCGGTAACAGGGCGGAACCCGAAAGGGACCGTGAACGACTAAGTGAAAAGACCCAGAAATGGGATGCGATAGTCTAAGCCCCGATCGAGAAGACGGGGAGGCAGCAGAAATGACTGCCCGCTTAAATGTTAAATACCTTTGAGGTTGAGTTTATGAACTTCGTTAACTATATCGAGTTTAAGAGCCAGGATAGAAGCGTTAGCTTTTTTAAAAGCTTCGCTTTGCCTATCTCCTCCGTTTGGTATAGTCAACGTATAAAACTCAATCAATTTTTCACAAACAGGTTTCTTATATCTCAGAAATTGTTGGATTTTAGGAAGAACTTTAGAGAGAACTCGACTAGAAATTCTCCACATGAATTGATCTCTATGTTTTTTATTGGAGGCATGCCTGTTGATAAAATTCAATCCTCCGCCAAATCGCTCAATAAGCCATTTGAAGATAGGTGCCTTGCTATTATTGCAAGCAAGTTGAATTTTAAAGACATGTTGATCTCTTCCTTTAGGAATATACTTTTGTATAGTCATGCAGCATTCGGCATCTATAAATCCAGCAAAATAGGCATAATCGCTTTGGTTTGGGGCAATCGTAGAAGATGTTTTAATGAATTCTTCTTTTTGACTTTGCTTAACCAAATCCTGATTGTGTTTAGCATCTCTGAGAGTATCTATAAGAAAGTTCTTTGTTTCTTTAGAAGTTGTGTTGATAAAATCACAGAAAAGTTCAGCCTGCTTTCGTTTTTCAACGAGAAAAGGGAGAATGTTTTTAGTAAGATTCAATGCTTCTTTATGCCTTATGGTGTAATGATATTGCGCTTTTTGACCGGGATATTTTTCTCGTTTACTAACCAATTGAACGCGACCACCATATTTATAGGCGAAAAAATCAAGAACCTCTTTGTTTGTAGAAGAAATTATAAGCAGTGCTCGATATTTGGCGTTATTGGTTTTCTTGTTGATTGTTTTATCAACATAAAAACAACCATCTCCATCAATATACCCAGCAGTGTATTCAAAAGTATTATTCATGGCTCATTATACCATGGAATATTTAAGTTAACAAGTAATAGATTGGATTCTCCTACAGAAATCACTAGAGCAGACGTTGATGAAGTGGTACGTACATTGTTAAACAACAATGCATACACCATTATGGATAACATTGAAGGCGAAGATAAGTTCGGTACAGCCCCAGTTCGTGATGCGTACTTTGCACTTACTTCAACTCAAATGACAGGAAATCTCGATGCTGTTGCTGGTTTTATTCATAAAAACCAATATCCAGCACCAATGAATGCTCTTCGTTCAGAATGGGGTGCAATTGGCAACTTAAGATTCTTGGTCTCATCGATTGGTTCAGTAAGCCAAGCCTCTTCAGCACTTGGAAATGATGTTTACAACATTTTCTGCGTTGGTATGGAAGCTTATGCTTGTATTGAGCAAGACGGTTATAGCGCAAGCTTTATCTATCGTCCACCAATATACGATGGACCATTGGCTCTTAATGCTAGCGTTGGTTATAAGTTCGCCGAAGTTCCAAGAATCTGTAACGATCTTTGGATCATCAATCTTAAAGCCACATTAGCTTAATAGGAGAAAAACATGGCTACAAATACTTGTATTCAACAGGGTACCCTAACTGCCACTGGCAATAATATCTGGATCCCTTTAATAAACGGCGCCGATTGGGTTGAAGTCTACAACATAAACAATACGCTTGGAACGACCCAATGGGCCGCAACAAAGTTCTATTGGCAATATGGTTTTGGGCAAAATGATGCTATTGTTGAGTATCATGCTGCTGCTACCCAAGCGATTTCAACAAGTACGGTAACAACTGGATTTAATGGCGCTACTTATCAAGGTATAAGCGTTGTGAATTCAACGGCTCAGCCAAATTATGGTGCAGCTATCGCAGTTGCAGCTGTAACGGCAGCTAATCCTCCTGTTGTTCAAACCGGTACAACAACTGGACTTATACCTAATAAGTCTGTTGTTCGTCTTAATAGTTTGACAACTGGCGGACAAATGTGTGGTATTGACTTCAGTATTGGAGCAGTGGTTCCTGCAACAAGCTTTACGCTTGCTCATATGCCACAACCAGTAGCTGGTGGAACAGGATTCTATCGTCAGATCCAATATCCATCATTGTTTTACCCACGTCGTCGCTATATTACTGCTGTAACAGCTGGCGTAACAACGAC
>PLSG01000205.1 GCA_003164155.1 Parachlamydiaceae bacterium
TGGGAGTCAGTGGAAGATAACACTTTCGGGCGATGAGTTCTATTTGAAAGACCACCTGGTAATGGGTCAAAAAGTACTGCCGGGGGTGGCATATCTTGAAATGGCCCAGTCAAGAATAAGGCAAACGGTAAGTGACCCTACGCGGGCGATTCTGCTAAAAGATATTGTTTGGTCCAAGCCGGTAGTGGTCAAGGATTGCCCTCAAATACTCCATATGTCTCTCACTCACGAGGCAAAAGGGGAGATCACTTATGAATTCTATTCTGAAGCTAACGGAAAAACCACTATACATAGCCGTGGAAAAGGGTGCGTTACTTCCACAAAAGAAGTAAATCCACTAGATGTGCAAGCTCTGCGCGCTAAACCTTCTATACGCGAAATATCCGCGAAAGAGTGTTATGCAGCTTTTGAGAAAATGGGCTTGAATTATGGTCCAGCACATCGCGCGATTGATTCCTTGCTTGTCATGGAAAATGAAGTACTTGCCAATCTTTTGCTGCCCAGTTCCGTAGCAGACACCCTGAACTCTTATGTGCTTCATCCTTCCCTCCTTGACGGGGCATTGCAAGCTTCGCATGGTCTATTTTTAAAGAATGAAACTGTATCGTCGCTNNAAACTGAGGCTGCCATATGCGCTAGATTCTATCGAGATTTTGGGGGCTTGCGCCAGCTCTATGCTAGCTTGGATACGCCAAGCTTCTCGCGACCCCTCCTCGCCTGATGAAAAACTAGATATTGACTTATGCGATGCATCGGGCAATATTTCTGTACGCATGCGTGGACTTTCCTTACAGGAAGTGGCAGATGAAAGCGAAAATATCGGCACGCTTTTGCTGCATCCTGTATGGAAAGAAAAGGCAGCTAATGGCTTAAGTAGCACTGAAATAAATACACAGGTAGTTGAGTTGCCGGAGGGCTCTTTTGAAGAACAAGCCTTGGCTCTCTTTGAATTGGTGCGCAAGGTTATCCTCGATTCTCCGGCGAATGCGCATTTGATTCAAGTCGTTATCAGCGATCTTGCTCAGTTTGGACTCGCGGCTTTATTGAAAACGGCCCATCTTGAAAATCCCCGAATTTATGGGCAAGTGCTGCTTGTACAGGATGAAAATCGCCACACAGAAAAACTTCTGCAAGAAAATAGATCCCATCTGGAAGATCAAGAAATCTTGTACAGACAGGGCAAGCGATTTGTCAAGTCGCTAGAAGAGTGCCCAAAAAGCCCTTTAATAGCGACTAGTCCTTGGAAAGACAAAGGCGTCTATCTTATTACGGGAGGAGCTGGCGGATTGGGCCTGCTTTTTGCCAAAGAAATTGCCGCCAAGACAAAAAATGCTACGATTATATTGGCTGGCCGTTCCGCATTAAATGAAGGTCAAGAAGCGCTTTTAAATAATCTTCGGGCTCTTTCTGCTAATGTCATTTATGTCAAAGAGGATATAACACAGCGCGAAGCTGTGAAGAATTTGATAGAAATCATTCAATTGGAATATGGGGGAATAAATGGCATCTTGCACTGTGCGGGCATCATCCGCGATAATTTCATTATAAAGAAATCTAGCGCAGAATTTAAGCAAGTATTGCTGCCCAAAGTTGTGGGCACTTTGAACCTCGATGAAGCCACCAAAGATATGCAGCTTGACTTCTTTGTGCTCTTTTCGTCATTAGCAGGGGCCTTTGGAAACGTGGGCCAGGCAGACTATGCCACAGCCAATGGCTTTATGGATGCTTTTGCTGAAACGCGCCAAAACCAAGTGGTTAACCAAACTCGATATGGGCAAACCATATCGTTCAATTGGCCTTTTTGGCAAGAGGGAGGCATGCATATCGACCAAGTCAACTTGGAATTGATGAAGATGCATAGGGGATTAGTCCCACTGCCAAGTAAAGAGGGTATCGCGGCGTTTAACACAGGCTTTTCCTCGGGATATTGTGAGGTGCTAGTCATGCAAGGGCTAATCTCTCAATTGAAATCCGCTTGGGTTTCGGGAAGTGCCCCGGTCAAAGCCTCTGATACAGAAATAGTTGACTTGGAAAACATCGACCTTAACAAATTAAAAGATGACACGCTAAATGCCTTTAAAATTCTGTTTGGAGAGAGCATTAAAGTGTCTCCAAATAAAATCGATGTCGATGAGTCTTTTCAGGATTTTGGAGTCGATTCCATTTTAATGGCACAGCTCTACCAAAAATTAGAGCGCGTTTTTGGAGAGCTTCCAAAAACGTTATTTTTTGACCTGCCCTCGATCAGGGCCTTAACTGATTATTTTGTTTCTAAATATCCACATATTTGCCTGAAGTGGACTTTACCTAAAATCACCATGGAATAAGGAGATATAATGACTCCAAAATGCGATACAAAAGCCTTAGAAGACTCCGTGCGCTTTGAGACTCTGCCCTCCTTTAAAGAGATCCAGAAGCAACTGGATTTTTTTAAATCCAGTAATATTACCCAGATCCCCTTTCATTTTGTAGTGGATGGAATAAGTACAAATACGTGTGTGATCAACGGTCGCGAGTACATTAACTATGCCAGCTATAATTATTTAGGTCTTTCAGGGCATCCTACAGTGGAAAAGTGCGCCATCGAAGCGATTAAAAAATATGGAACCTCTTGTTCTGCCAGCCGGATTGTTTGTGGATCTAAGCCCGTCCACATTGAACTTGAAAAGGCCCTTGCAGAATTAGTCGGCGTGTGGGGATCGATCGTATTTGCGGCCGGTTATTTAACCAATGAGACCATGGTTGGAAATCTTATGACCGGAGAGGATGTCATCTTCTACGATGAGTTGGCGCATAGAAGTTTTCTAACCGGCAGCATAGAATCCGGAGCCAGACGTGTGCCTTTTCCCCACAACAATTTTGATGCCCTAGAAAAGCTTATGTCGCGTCATCGCGGCAATCATGTTAGAGCCTTAGTCTTTGCTGAAGGCGCATATAGTATGGATGGGGATATTCCCGACTTGCATAGGCTCATAGCCATCAAAAAAAAGCATTCTGCCTGGCTAATGATCGACGAGGCCCATTCCATGGGGGTCATCGGTGAGACGGGTAGGGGAATTGGAGAATACCATCATTTGAAAAATAAAGGTGATGTGGATATTTGGATGGGAACTTTAAGCAAAAGCTTTGCCGCCTGCGGCGGATACATTGCGGGAAGTGAAACTTTAATTACCTATTTAAGAAATTCGTCACCTGGGTATATTTATAGTGCAGGTCTTCCTCCACCTGTGGCAGCCGCAGCCTTGGCTGCTTGCCAGGTGCTTATTCAAGAACCCGAACGGCCTAGATGTTTGCAGGCGCGGGCGGCTTTATTTTTAAAGTTGTGCCAGGAAAAGGGGTTAAATACAGGTACAAGCCACGACACTCCTATCGTCCCGATTATTACCGGGAATTCCTCAAAGGCTTTGCAACTTTCTCAAGATTTATTAGAAAAAGGAATTTGCGCCATGCCTATAATGTATCCGGCAGTGCCCGAAAAGGCCGCTAGGGTGCGCTTTTTTATAAGTAGCCTACACACTGAAGAGCAAATTCGCTATACAGTAGACATTGTTGAAAAAATCTGTGGTACTACTCTTTCAAAGGAAAACCAATGCCAATAAATAAAGAAGATTTGGGCAGCGCGGAGTTTAGAAAAGACCACGGCATCAAGTATGCTTATGTGACAGGCGGCATGTATCGGGGAACAGCCTCGAAGGAGTTGGTGATCGCTATTGGCAAGGCGGGTTTGCTGGGTTATCTAGGCACCGGCGGCTTGAGCATGCAGCGCATTAAAACAGATCTTGCCGCTATCCAAGCCGAACTAACCCACGGCGAAGCTTATGGGATGAATTTGCTATGCAATCTGTATCAGCCAGAAGCTGAAATGGAGCAGGTTCAGCATTTCTTAAAATGCGCAGTCAAACGCATTGAGGCGTCGGCTTTTGCTCAGATGACCCCTGCGCTTGTCCTCTATCGTTTAAAGGGCTTAACCAAAAATACCGACGGCTCAGTCGATTGCCAGCACCATGTGATGGCTAAAGTTTCGCGTCCCGAAGTGGCCGAGGCCTTCATGAGTCCAGCTCCAGATTTTATTGTGGCCAAGCTGCTCGCCAAGCAATTGATTACCGAAGAGCAAGCGGCCCTATCAAAACTCGTCCCTATGAGTTATGATGTGTGTTTGGAGGCAGATTCTGGAGGGCATACTGACCAGGGCGTAGCGCTGGTTTTATTTCCAGCCATATATATCTTGCGCCGCAATATGATGAAAAAGTACCAGTATGCCAAGCAGATCCGCGTAGGTCTGGCGGGAGGCATCGGCACCCCGGAAGCAGCCGCCGCGGCCTTTATCATGGGAGCCGACTTTATTTTGACCGGTTCGATCAATCAATGCACTGTCGAGAGCGGCGCTCACCCCTTTGTGAAAGAGATGCTGCAGGAAATGAACGTCCAAGATACCGATTATGCCCCGGCGGGCGACATGTTCGAGATGGGCGCAAAAGTGCAAGTGCTATCCAGAGGTCTTTTTTTTCCTGCCAGAGCCAACAAGCTCTACATGCTGTATAGCAACTATGGCTCTTTGGAAGAAATTCCTGAAAAGATAAGAGACCAAATTGAAAAAAAATACTTTAAAAAGACTTTCAAAGAGGTCTGGGAAGAGACAGAGCGCTTTTTCCTGTCGATAGGTCAAAAGGCAGAGATTGAAAAAGCCAATCAAAATCCCAAGCACAAAATGTCTTTGGTATTTCGTTGGTATTTTGGCTACAGCACCAGAATTGCTTTTGCAGGCGACGAAGAAAATAAAGTGGATTTCCAGGTACATACGGGGCCCGCCTTAGGTGCCTTTAATCAATGGGTGAAAGGCACACAGCTAGAAAGCTGGAAAAACCGCTATGTGGGCGTTATTGCTGAAAAAATGATGTCTGCCACAGCTGAGCTTTTGAGCGCCCGGATGCAGAAATGGCTTAAGGCTAATTGATGGGGCAATCTGATCTCGTAATTACAGGCGTGGGGATGACCTTGGCCATAGGACAAGGCAAGGAGGCCTTTCTTTCCGCGCTATTATCAGGTAAATCTGCCTTCGGCATCATGCAGAGGGAAGGAAGGCAAAAAGATAGCGCTTTTATAGGCGCTGAAAATAGATATGGGGGCGAACTCCGTGGATCGGGCCGATATACTCATGCAGACCATGGAAAGCTTAGGCGTTCAGATATCAATGATTTCTTTTGCATCAGCAAAAAGTATCGGTGAGATTGTCCAAGTTATTCAAAATTCAAGCAAGTAATCGCCATGCCCATTATGCATACCGAAGAAAGGCAACCCATGGCTATAGATATAGAAAGAATTTCTCCGAAGTGTAAGGCTTGCCAACCTAAATTTTTCATGCCTTTTTTCCATTTATTTATTTTGCCTGCTCCTAAAGGTTTTCACTGGCTTTTTTACCTTTATGCTGAATTTATTAATTTATGGGTATTTTGTTGATTTATTAAGTGATTAAGTGGTAGGATATTTTTTTTGAATAAACGGTGATGTGAATAGATAAATAAAAGAATATGTAATGTCAACTCTTTCTTCCATGCATAGCCATCTTTCGCCAATTCCTTTAGAAAAACTTGTTGAGAACCCTTTTCAAGCGCGCATTCGCCAGGATCCCTGTTATATGGCTGCAGTCGCATTGCTAAGAAAGCCTCTTTTTCCTGGAGATGCGCTCTATTATGAGCGCTTGAAAAAACATTGCCAATCCTTAGAAAATGCGATTCACACGCATACAGCCATTAAAGCTACTCCTGGCTACATTCAAAAAATTAAAAACACCTTCAATAAAATATGCGGCAGCGATAGCCTCAAGGAACTTAGGTCACAATGGGCAACTGCCAAAAGAGACTTGGATAGCTGCATTTTTGCCGATTATGAAAAGATTGAGGAGCTAACTAGGGAACCATGGAGGCAGTTGCTCTCTAACCCAACTGTGGCTGTTTTAGCAGCTTTAGGCGTAGATCCTAGATTGGCCACAAGATCTATATTTGAAATGGAAAAATTCAGGACCATAGATATTCTTTTAGGTGTGTTGAAGATTTGGCCCCTCAACGTCAATTGTAGATTAATTGACTATCAAGAGGGAGGGTCATGCAGTGAGATGGTTTTAGAACCGGGAGCACACAGAAGTTACTCTTCAGCAAATATGTATAGAATGTCACAGCCTGTCACTTATCTCATTCTAGTGACATGCTTAGAAGCTACTGTTGAATTTCGAAATAAGGAGGCTTGGGCGGCGCGCATTTCTAAGCTAGCTACAGATATTTTAAAAGAAACATATCGGATCTTGCCTGAATTAAATGCCTTGATAGAGGATTATGCCGCTTTTTTCCCTTATGAAAATGACCTGGAGGCTAATCTAGCAAAATCTAAAGGTGAATATGTGGAGAAAATGCTGATTAGTCCTTCTACGAAAAGCGCGCCTGTTGACCGAAATAAACCTTGGTATGGTGTATTGAATGAATTGCTAGCTAGTGACTTGTTGAACCCTTCGCCAACGCACTAATTTTGGATATTTTGTCGCAAAATGCAAGATTGTAGCCGAAAGGGCAATCTGCTATTCTAGTTTTCATACTCTGAAAATTTATGATTTTTGCCAAATGCTTAAGAATGGGGAAACAGCATGCCAAAGTGCGCTTTGATTACCGGTGTGACCGGTCAGGATGGGGCTTATTTAGCCGAATTGCTCCTGTCCAAGGGGTACGAAGTGCATGGCGTGAAAAGGCGCACGTCGCTGATCAATACCGATCGCATCGATCACCTTTATGCCGAGGTGCAAGACAAGCACAAGCGCTTTCATTTGCATTATGGGGATATGACGGACTCCACCAGCTTGATCCGCATCATCCAGCAAACTCAGCCCGATGAAATCTATAACCTGGCTGCCCAAAGCCATGTGGCGGTGTCGTTCGAAACGCCGGAATATACCGCCAATGCCGATGCCGTGGGGACTTTGCGCATGTTGGAAGCCATCCGCATCTTGGAAATGGAAAAGAAGACGCGTTTTTATCAGGCNNCCCTTTTATCCTCGCTCTCCCTATGCGGTAGCTAAGCTCTATGCTTACTGGATCACTGTAAATTACCGGGAAGCTTATGGCATGTTCGCCTGCAATGGCATTCTTTTCAACCACGAGTCCCCCACGCGCGGCGAAACTTTCGTTACGCGCAAAATCACTCAGGCGGTGGCGCGCATCCACGTGGGGCAGCAAAAGCTGCTTTTCTTGGGAAATTTATATGCCAAGCGCGACTGGGGGCATGCCCGTGACTACGTAGAGGCGCAGTGGCTTATGCTGCAGCAAGAAAAGCCAGAGGACTTCGTCATTGCTACAGGTGTGCAGTATTCGGTAAAGGAATTCGTGGAGTGCGCTTTTGCCGAAGCCGGCATCGCCATTGTCTGGAAAGGGGAGGGGATCGATGAGGTGGGCATAGCGCAATCTTCTAACCCTCTGCATAGCGGCATCGACGGCCAAACCGTGGTGTGCATCGATCCGCGTTATTTCCGGCCAACCGAAGTGGATTCATTGATCGGGGATGCGAGCAAAGCCAAAAGGGTGCTCGGATGGGTCCCACGTATCTCTTTTGCCGAACTGGTTTCGGAGATGGTGCGAGAAGATATCAAGTGGATCCAACAGCAAACCAGCCAGCGGGAACGGATCGAAGCTAGAGCATGAGGCATAGATGCTAAAACACACAGAGGTGTCCCTGCAAGGCAGCTGTGGCAATCAATATGGCCAAGATGAGCACGGTATGCCCAAGCACGCCTGCATTTACGTGGCTGGGCACCGCGGGCTGGTTGGCTCGGCTGTCGTCCGCCAGCTCCAGGCGCATGGCTACCACAACTTGCGGCTGCCCACATCGCAGGCTTTGGATCTCACCGATCAAAGGGCTGTAAATGCTTTTTTTGAAAGCGAGCGCCCCGCCTACGTATTCTTATGCGCAGCTAAAGTGGGCGGCATTAAGGCCAACGCCACCCAGCCAGCCGATTTCATCTACCAAAACTTGATGATCCAGACCAATGTGATCCACGCAGCCTTCAAAAACAACGTACAACGCCTGATCTTCTTGGGATCCTCTTGTATTTATCCCAAGCTATGCCCTCAGCCCATCCAGGAAAAATATTTATTGACTGGTCCCCTGGAGCCCACCAATCGTCCCTATGCCCTGGCTAAAATCAGCGGTATAGAGATGTGTTGGTCGTACAATCGGCAGTTCGGCACTAAGTTTTTAACCGCCATGCCTACAAACTTGTATGGACCAAACGACAACTTTGATTTACAAAATTCGCACGTGCTGCCGGCTATCATGCGCAAGATGCACGCCGCCAAAGAGGCCTTTGAAGGTGACTCTAGCCGAAGCAACGCGCAGGCTGAGAGCTGCGCAAGCGGAGCGTCAGTCAAATTATGGGGATCGGGGAGGGCCAGGCGGGAATTTTTACATGTGGATGATCTAGCGCAAGCGCTGCTCTGCCTGCTCAATCTCCCTGAAAGCAGCTTTGCCTCCCTGTGCGATTCCAAAGAGGAGCCACCCATACTCAATGTGGGATGCGGCCAAGATCTGAGCATTGCAGAGTTAGCTGCTTTGATGGCTCAGATTGTGGGATTTTCGGGCAGACTAGAATGGGATACCAGCCAACCAGATGGCACTCCTCAAAAGCTGCTGGATATCTCTCGCCTTAAAGCCTTGGGATGGCGTCCGCAAATCTCCTTAGAGCAGGGGATTGCAGATACCTATCACCTGGTAAAGGAAAAGCTTTCTCGTCTAAATCAGCCCCTGGCAGGGCGGACATACAAGGCGGCCTTATGAAAGTTTTTGCCATCACCGTGGGTGACCAGCAAGCCGGCAGCACCAAATACCGTTTGATGGACTATGTGCCTTTTTTGCAGCAGCATGGCATCTCTGTCGAATGCGTGGCCCAAAAGGATTTAAAACTGTCCCACCTCACTCAAATTGCCCAGGCAGATCTTCTGTTCAACCAAAAGTGCCTGATTGAGCCCAAGCTTACGCATGCCATCATCTGCCATTCCAAAAGGATCATCTTTGACTTCGACGATGCCATCTACACACGGCCTGGCAAGCCTTATTTCTGCCTGACACAATGGCGCGTCAATGCTCGCCTAAAACTGTGGCTTCAAGCTTCCGATCACGTCATCGCCGCCAATCATTTTCTGAGCAGCTATGCCGAAAAACACACTTCCAATGCAGTGGTTATCCCCATGGCCTTGTCGGAACAAACCTGGCAGGTTGCCGCGCAAAGAGCCCACAAAGCGGTGGCTCAAAAAGCGATGACTATCGGCTGGGCCGGAGCGCCCTCAAATCTGCCCCACCTCGAGCGGATTGAGCCGGTCTTGCGCCGCGTGCTCAGCGCTTTTCCGCATGTCCAATTGGCTGTGTTTTCTGGCAAGCGTCCCCAGCTGAGCTGCCCCTATGCCTTCACCCCCTTCCAAGAGGGACAAGAAGCGCCTTTCATCCAGCAGCTGGACATCGGGCTGCTGCCCCTAACCGAAGAGGAGTTTTCCAAGGGGAAATCCCCCATTAAAGCCCTTCAGTATCTAGCCTGCGGCATACCTGTGGTGGGCAATGTATACGGAGCCAGCCGCGAAATCCTCAATGCGCGCAATAGCATCGCCGTAGAGTCTTTCGCCGAGTGGAGCCAGGCGCTGCACCATCTGATCGAAAATCCTGCAGCTGCCTCTCAGATGGGTTTAGAAGGGCGCTCTCATTTCGAAAAGAACTACAGTCGGGAAAAGACGCAACTGCAACTGCTGCATCTGCTGTTAAATGGCAAAGCGTTACCTGCATAATGGTAACTGGTCAGATCCCTCCAGAGGAACTGGAGGGATCTGACAGAAAGTTAGGGGTTACTCTTTGGCTGCCTCCAGGGAAAAGCTCCAAAAAACTACCCATTAACGGTCGTTACCTAACTATTTTAGGTCAGATCCCCCGCGGTTCCTCCGAGGGGATCTGACCAGTTACGCATAATGACTTAAAAAAAAGAACTATATGGAATTCCAACTGCCTTCGCGCTTAAAACCAGGCGATAAAGTCGCCATCATATCCCCTTCTTCCGGAATGCCCTTTCTTTTTCCGTGGGTATATCAACAAGGGTTAGATCAACTGAAAGAGGTCATTCAACTTCAACCAGTTGAATTTCCTAGTGCTCGGCAAAATCCGGAATATTTATCTCAAAATCCGCAAGCTCGTGCAGAGGACGTTAATACAGCCTTTGCCGACCCATCTATTAAAGCGATTATGGCCACTATCGGTGGAATAGATCAAATTAGAATTCTCCCTTATCTTGACAAAGAAATTATCAAAGCGAACCCCAAAATTTTTATGGGTTACAGCGATTGCACAAATTTACATCTCTATCTTTGGAATTTGGGCATAATCTCATTTTATGGCGGCGCGGTGATGACACAATTCGCCATGGGGGGAGGTAGGGTTAGTTTATTGTTTTATTGCTGCCTTAGCTGAATTAGGGCTGCTAATGAGGTTCAAAGCCATTCTAATGGCATACCCCAAGGCACAATTTTGTGATAGGCAACCCCCAGAAGGTCGAGAAGCGTATATTGTGAATCAGCAAAACGCGGTAAAAAAAGCGCTACAAGATTACAAGCTAAGTATTCCAGTCGTCTTTAACATGAATTTTGGCCATACCGATCCGCAAACGATTATTCCGAGCGGAGGCAATGTATTAATTGACTGTGCAAAAAAAACAATCAGTTTTGTTTGAAATCCAGCTGAATGATGCTGGTTGCAGTCATAGGCCAAAGAGCAGGCGCTGTTTTTTGGACAAATAATAATCTAAAAGTGCTTTTAGATTGACGATGTCTTCTCGATTGTACACAAGGAGTTTTTGCAAAGCCGCCAGATTGCCTCTTTTATACTGATACCATAAGTTGACCGCTTCAAAGCCATCCACGCCTTGCACAGTCGCATCGCGCTCAATGCCCAACTGTTGTTCAATGCTTTTCAAACCGCCCTGCAAGCCAAGTTCTTTGAGCATGTAGCGCAAGTCCAAGTGCACAAAATCATAAGCCGTGGAAAAATGGCTTTCGATGAAGGGGAGATCAAACTGCTTTCCGTTGAAAGTGACCACTGTATCGAATTCAAGCAGTTTAGCATGCGCTTCTTCCAGATTTTGCCCTTTGATATAAATGTGGGGAGTTATTCCGTCGTAAATTCCGATGATGGTAATGCCATCTGACCCGCGCGAAATGCCCGTGGTCTCGATATCCACATAGGCGATTTTTCCCAAAGCAGCCAGCCGCCAATGCTCTTTGGGAGGCAAAGCCCTTTTGAAATAGGCTAGATCGCGCTTTTCCAGCGCCGCCTTGGAAATATCGAGCTCGCTTTTGATTTTTTCTAATTTGCTTTTGGGCAGGCAGTTGATCTGAGCGCTTTTTAAATTAAAATCATCCCAGTGCGCGATCCCATTTTCCCAAAGGAGTTTTTCGTGGTTAATGGAAATGCCCTTAATATGGCAAAAAGTCTTGTTCAGCATAATTTATTCGGCATTTTGGCGGTTGATGGGAAGCCTGTAGGTTATTTATGTGTGAAGTCTATCTTACGGCTTTGAAAGTTAATATGTTCGGTGAATGCGTCTTTTTTTTCCAGCTTTTTTGAGAGCCTGCGCTAAGAATCCTAGCTTCCATCGGGCAACTTATTAATTTATTCTTGCACGCTTCTAGGCTCCTTTTTGAAGATAATCGCTATCAATCAAAATTCCATTGGAAAAGGCGGTGATTTTTATAAGTGTTTGATTGGCCAGTTTATCGAATTCTTCCGGAGGTATCGAAGTTGCGCAGTTTACCGAAACCCCACTTTTTTCAAAACAGGGGTCCCAAGAGCCAATCCATTTGCTTTGTCCCTTAGAGATCAAAAAGGGCGAGATCTTATAGGTGAACGCTTTTTTTTCTTTAACTTCCGCTTCTTTAAATTCCTCCACAGAATCAGTTATCTTCAGGAGAACATTTCCACTGACTTCCCATGAGGTTTCTGTCTGTGTAATTGCCAGGTAAACATTGAGGATTTTTTTTGCGTCTAGACTGCAACTGAAAGCGCACGCGCCATTATGCTCAATTAAATTAATGGGTAATGAGCTAGATGATGAGGTAGCTTTAATAGTCATAAAAATCTCCTTATT
>PLSG01000033.1 GCA_003164155.1 Parachlamydiaceae bacterium
TTCGATTTTGATTCTAGTGGGTGTTTTGTTTTCATCTTGAAATTGATAGGTCTTATTGCCTAAATATGTAGCTTGGAAATCTGTTTGTTCGAAAATATGCAAAAAATCGATATGTTGTCTTATAAATGCAGGCAGAAGGCATTTTGGATTTCCCTTTTCGAGTATCGTTCCTTCGATAACATTAAAAGAGTACGTTCCGCATGTGGTTGAACAGATAGGAAACCCACTTGAGACATTCCACGCAAACGCTAACTCTTTATCT
The DNA here is from genome assembly GCA_003164155.1 of Parachlamydiaceae bacterium. Taxonomy (GTDB): domain Bacteria; phylum Chlamydiota; class Chlamydiia; order Chlamydiales; family Parachlamydiaceae; genus BOG-1457. The sequence goes on from PLSG01000033.1 coordinate 263, forward strand.
CCATTCAAAATCTTTTGAAGAGCACTATTAAGGATAGCGTTAGCATTTTTAGATGTCGCTAACAGATTCCGCATGTTTTCAGTTTGACGTCCAGTGACTAAACTCACATGCTCCATGAGTGTGACATCTTGAAGTCCTTCAGGTAAAGTATTCATCCGCAAGAAGGCAAGAGAAGTAAAGAGAAGTTCAGCATCATCTTCATTAATAGGGCTGTTTCCTGGGTAATAACTTGCCACAATAGTTTGATGCAAAAGCGTTTTCTCGTCTTGCTTTAGCCTCTCAAGTTTAAGCATACGCAATGCTTCTTCACGCACGTTAACAGCGATAGCTGGATGCTCATATTCTCCTAAATCAGCCGCCGTGAGGCGTGCTATTTGAAGGAAAAATACAGATCCCACAATGTTATTTTCATTTTTAAATTTAGTGTAGCCTTCTTCAACAAAACGCTTTAGCTGCACTGCAAATAAAGGATTAGTTTTTAGGCAGTGGTTAAGAATATCGGCTTCAAAGAAAAGCTTCATGAAAAAATCTTGATGTTCGCCGATTTCTAGTTTCATCAAGTTTTTGGTATAATAAGAAAGCACTTTAGCAATTTGCAGATCATGAAATCTTTCAGAGTGGTGATGGGTGTTTTTGGCGTCATCAGAAACTAGTAGAAGCAAGTCACGCACTTCTGTTTCATCGGCAAATTCTGTAAGGCGATATAAGGGAATATCGCCTTCCATTGAAGCCGATTTATGTAGGGATCTACTATAACTACTACAGGTGGGATCTTTTAAGATATAACTTTCAGTTATATGCTTCTCCTTGGCTACCAATAGTCCGCATAATTTTGACTGACTTAAACGTCTATTGAAAACATTTGTGCCAAGGAGATTATACGGGTTAGGACTAAATGCAACTTTTTCTTTTCCAACTCTTTGTGTTGTTGTAAATATGGTATTAAATTTGGCAGTGGAAAAATCTTCCGATATCGCATATTTAGAAATGGTTGACATCGAGCCACTTCCAATAAGAATGGCAGCAAAACTTTGCCTTTTCAAACTACGAAAAGCAGGAGGAGTAAATCTTCCTGTAATATCATTAAGAGCATATGCTGCAATGATGTGCGGGCGTAAATCATTAAGTTCTGGATAGGCAGTTTTTATTTTCGCTTCTATTTCAGGGTTTCTTTTTAAATAATTCGCCATGCATTTAATGTCGAAATTATTTATCTCCGGAGCTTTTTCGTCTAAAGAAATTTCATGTGTGGCTAATTTAAAAAAATTAGACTCTTCCGATTTTTCTTTAACAAGAGCGTTGTCAAAATAATCTTTAAGAGCAAACAATTGTTTTCTTTGAGCACTATCATAAAAGTTGAAATCTGGTCTGACAAAAGTCTCGGGTATTTTTTTTTGCTCGCCGTTTTTGACTATAACTTTTTCCTCAGATCCAATAAGTCCTTCTAAAACACATGTAGAAGGTAAGGCGAACTCTAAAAATGATTTATCAATTTTTCCATGTTCTGCAGATAGCCCCAGCAGCTTATGTTGTATGGCTAGTCCCTTTAATATACTTAATCTAAATGTGGGATTTTCTTTTTGCGCTGTGGGTAGTTTGTTAATTAACTTTATGAGCTGATCGCTAAATTCGTTGATACAATCCATGCATTCCTGGATTCTCTCTGGATTCATCTCAGTCCAAAATTGTGCATTAGGCATAGGCAAACTTTCTAACACTTGTGCAGCTGCATCTAAAATAATACACGGTAGCTGACCTTGTCGTATAGATTGAGAGTATTGCTCCTGGCAGCTATTAAGAAATGGTGTTAGCATATCAGCTGTAAGCTTGGGTGAAATTTTGCGAGGAAGTGGAAGATGAGCTGCGAATTTGACTTCGGCTTCATGTACTGAAATTGTGGCAGCCTGTACTTCAATAGCAGTAAAGTTGTTTGTGATGGGAGTGCTAAAATCTATGTGTATATCTTTTGCTGCTTGCAACACGTATTCCGCTTCAGCTTCATAAACTTTTTGAGTTATTTCCTGAATGGTGGCATGGGCAACTTTGAGTTCTTCTTCGTTGATATAGTTGTGGCGATAGGATTCTAAAGTCTGAAGTGCAAAAGTTTCCGTGCATTTTTTTAAAAGGCTTATAGACTCTTCTCCAAGCCCATCTTTATCGTTATTGTTTATTTTTTCTTTATATTTATGATAATAGTTAACTAATGCATGCAGCCCTATTTGGTATTCGAATCTGCTGAAATTGGTGGGGGAATTTGGGTCATGAGATAATATCTTTCCAGCTAATGCCATCATTCCTTTCCACGAGCATGTTCCAGAAAGCTGTGGTACTATGTATTCATTTGCATTGCCGCAATAGCGGCTTTGCTTGCCACCTAAGCTGCCCAGCAATCGACGATATACATCATCAGCAGTATAAGAAGTCGCTGTCCCTTGAGGCGTATTAGTACAGTGTTGTAGTTCTATTAAACTTCTGACAAAAGTATCGCTAGACAGTTTATCGATTTCGATATCACAAATTTCAATGTAGGGTAAAAATTTTTCATGCCCCTCATCAAATAAGCTAGGGTGATATTCCAAGCCGGAACCCGAATTAAAAA
>PLSG01000519.1 GCA_003164155.1 Parachlamydiaceae bacterium
TTTAACACCAATTGACGAGGTTTTTCAATTCTATTTGAGTCTCTAGTGTTTTTCAGGTGAGAAAAGCCTGAAAAACACTCTAATTCGATTTTGCATAAAGTGGAGTTTAGTTGGCAAAGACATGTTGTAATGTCGCCCTCCCACCTCACTACAATCAGCTAGCCGACTCAACCCATTGCCCCCATGATCCCATAAAAAAATTCTCATCCATAGGCCTTCTTATCCTTGGCGCAGCTTCACCAGATGATTCCATATCTTCATATCCTAAAGTCATCACTACCACAGGTTCATAATCAGCCGGCAGATTAAAATCTTGCCGGATTTTTTGTTTATCAAAGCCGCCGATTTGATGGACCATCAGTCCTATATCCGCCGCCTGTAAAGACATGGCTAAGGCCGCCGCCCCTGTGTCGTAGAAGGCCCATTCATTGGCTAGGTTGTTGTAGGTGAATTTTGTGCGGGCAATAACTACAATTAGCATAGGGGCTTTCTTAGCCCATTTCTGATTGCCCACTAAGCTTTCCAAGGCATTTTTATAGGCCTCAGGATTCAATGCTTTATCGCAAAAGATGAAATTCCAGGGTTGATCGTTAAAACTCGAGGGAGTCCAACGCGCTGACTCCATCAAGCTCCATAGCTGCTCCTTTGGAATGCCTATAGATGGATAATAAGCTTTTCCACTATGGCGTTTAAGAAATATCTCCGAAACTAATCCTGGGTTTTCAGACGAAAGAGGTGGCTCAGCCATGAGCAAAGGCTGCCCAACTATACAACATGAAAATGCGCACAAAGCACACAAGAAAAATTTCATATTCACGGCGACTATCCTTTTATTTTTTTGTTTATATATTGTAACTGTAATAAAAAGGTTATCACACTGATCTTTAAAAGTATAGTGGTTTCACGAAGTGGTTTTTTATTTCAACTGGGTTCATTTTTCTTATCTTGTAAAGTTTCCCGAATAGGAATTATACGAAAGATATGATGATTTAACTGAGTTTATAATAGTAAAAGTGATAAAATAAAGAAAGTAATGTTATTTTGTTTTTTAAGTAATTAAAATGGGTTGTGGTAAATGTGTTTTGAGGTTTTTTATGGATGTCAATTCACGGAATTTAACTTCTGGTGACTTTTCAGTCCCTTTGCCTGCTTCAGCTAGAGCGGTGGCGAAGCATAAAGCTAAAGAAGCAATCCCTGCAATCTCAGCTCTCGACGTTGTTGGGCTTCGCAAGGCTATTTTAAGTTTAGAGGTGCATTCTAAGCATGTTCGATCGAAACACGTATTCACCTTCAATACCCCCCTAAGCATAGAAGCGGCAGGGGAAAGTGTGGATCTTATGGCCCCTAAGGGAGGGCACTCTGAGGCCTTGTTGTTAGGCAAAATAAGAAGGGTATCCCAAGAGAGCCTTCTAAAAAACATACCAGCACCTAGTGGACAAAGTGGGCTGATGGCTGATTCGCCCAAGCTGGGCCCCTCAGTCCAATTTATCCACTTCAAGGACTTCCAAAAAGCACAAGCAGAATTTATCGAGAACTTTGTGGAGTTTTTAGCTCCCAAAAAAGAGAGCAACCCCATTTACCGCAAAGCCCTCTCTGAAGCGATGCACAAGCTGGTCGAAGACACCTTTAAAAAATGCAACGAAATAAATGAAATCAGTCAAAAGAGTAGAAAGCCGGCGGAAAGGGAATTGTGGGAATTTGGAAAGAGGCTAAGGGAGGGCATGGATCCCCATAGACCTCTCCCCCCGCAGTCATTTTTGGCGACGAAAGGGCTGCTGCCTAATCTCATGCAGCATCGTCCTTCATCGGAAGACGATAGCTTCTTTCAAATCACAATTAAGCATTTACATGATTTGCGCATAGCAAGTGAAACCCAATTGCTGTCTGCCAAGTCGAGCGGAAATGCAAGGGATATAGAGCGCTTCAAGCTCGAGATAAATGACATGACGGCGGCTATTGAAGATTGCAATGACTTTCCGCCCGAAGTTATTGCCTGCGAAGAATTGCACACGGAAATTCTAGCTAGAAAAGGCGAGGTCATAGTATCTCATCTCAAAGACTTGCAGAGCGAGCATAAAGCCGTGGAAAAGAAATTGAAAACCGCTTCCGCCAATCGCCATTCTGGTGAGATGGAAAAATTTAGTAAGGATCTTCATGACCTAGAGGCGGCCATGGTAAAAGCGCAAGAAAAAGCTCGGCCACTTCAAGACTATTTGAATTTGACTTCTTTCGACTTCCCTGGTCCCTCTGAGGTCTTTGGGGGAAAAGTCACCAGCTTGTACTTAAAAGCTACAGAGTATTTAGATCGCAGAGATAGGGATCCAGCCTATGCACATGCCACACAACACAAAGCCATAGAAATAAGTCGTCTTCAAAAGAGCGCGGCAGTCTTGAGTTTTTTACAACCCTTGTCCGCGCTACAAACTTTAGATGCTGAAATCCTAAAAACACTGCGCAGTGAGGCTGAAAACTTCATCAAATCAGATGGAAGCATACAGAAAATGTTTTCCGAAACCAACGTATTCGAAGTAATTAAAAAAATGCAGACTCTCGTATTTCCCAAGACTTTTTTAAAGCTGCAAACCGTGAAAGTAACAGAAAATATTAAGCTGCTGGAATCGATTTCTAAACA
>PLSG01000353.1 GCA_003164155.1 Parachlamydiaceae bacterium
AAACAATATGAAAAAAATGATTTTGGCAACTTGCGCACTGCTATTGCCATTGGGAGTCTTTGCTGCCGAAGATGTGAAGGAGCAAGCAGCTGTGAATAGAATGCTGCACGATTTAGACTTTCTATCCAATGTCTTTGAAGCTAAATATGCTCCAGGAGAGTGGAAAAGAGAATATGCCGGCTGGGACCTTAAAGCAGAAGTCGAGCTGGCCAAGAGCAAAGTGCTCAGTTTGCCCAAAGCCGATGTTAAAAGCTATCAGCGCATTATTAAAGACTTGCTCAACACCACCAAAGACTACCATGTAGGGATCCACTTTTACGCTACCGAGTTGGCTATGCTGCCTTTTGCGGTGAAAAACGTTCAAGGCAGATACTTTGTGACGCATATCAATGATGATAGTTTTTTCGAATATTGGCTGTTTCCCTTCTCCGTGGGCGACGAAGTTGTAACCTTTGATGGCCGCCCCATTGATCAAGTCATCGCTGAAATTAAACAAGGTCTAGCTGAAGCTACTCCTGAAAGTGATCAAATCAAAGCTGAGCGCTTTTTAACCCTGCGCTTAGCCGTAGTGGGCATGCCTGTTCCCATGGGTCCTGTGGAAATAGGTGTCAGAGCTAAAGGTTCCAAAAAGGTGGTCAACCATTCTATGCAATGGGCTTATAATCCCGAAAAAATCGTGAATAACATGCAGCTGGCCGATGCCGGAGACTACGCTTCCAAGGCTGAAGCTGATCAGGGGAATTTGGTCTTAAAATTCAAGCGCGCTTTCAATAAATACATGCTGGCCTACGACTATAAACTAGCCTTGCAAGATGGCTCTGAAATGGCTAACCCTCACGGCATAGGGGCCCGCAAAAGCTTTGTGCCCTACTTGGGAAAAAGGATCTGGGAATCGCCTTCTTACAATCAATTCCATGCTTATACCTACGAAAATGCCGAGGGCAAGTCCATTGGGTTTTTGCGCATCCCCGAATATATGCCAGAAGAGGGAGATGAGGATAAGACTGTGGCCGAATTTATTGCGCTGATCAAGCGTTTTCAAGCCACGACCGATGCGTTGGTGATCGACCAAGTGAACAATCCGGGCGGTTCTGTTTGGTATCTGTATTTTATTGCCTCTACCTTGACTAATAAAAATTTGGAGGTGCCCAAGCACAGGATGACGATTTCTCAAGCCGAGGTAATGAACGCCTTGTTCATGATAGACGTGTTTTCAAGTGTAACGGATGACGCTTCGGCGCGCAGTATGTTTGGCGACACCCTAGATGGGATCCCAATGACATATGCCGTGGCCCAAGATTTCTTGCATTACTTCGAATTCATGATCGCCGAATGGAATTCGGGCAAGACTATCACCGATGCCTATCCGCTTTTTGGCATGTCTGAAGTCAAACCCCACCCTGAGGCACGCTATACCAAGCCGATCTTGATATTGATAAATGGCGGAGATATGTCGGCGGCTGATTTCTTCCCGGCAATTATGAAAGATAACCACCGGGCGACTACCTTTGGAACGCGCACGGCAGGCGCTGGAGGCTATATATTGCAGTATGCATACCCCAACCGCTTAGGGATCAAATCCATTTTCTACACAGGTTCGATTGCCGAGCGAAAAGACAAGACGCCGATTGAAAATCTGGGCGTGACGCCGGATATCCACTACGAGTTAACCGTAAATGATATCCAGTCGGATTACAGCGATTACCTCAAAGCCGTCAACCAAGCGGTTAGCTCGATCGTTAAATAATAGATAAGTGAGTAACCCCATCGTTTATGCACATTTTCTCAGCGGGCCGACAGCGCAAGCCTAGAGCATCGCCTTTATCATTATCCACCTCTGAATGAAGTTCAGGGCTGCATAATCTAATATTAAGGCTATCTTGGGCTACGCTTTGCCATTGATTGGAAATAAGGAAAAATTCTAGAGGGTTATTACGGCACTGGAATATTCATTATACAGCACGCCTTCAGCGTGCGGAATTTCATTCCGTCCACCTAGGGCGATGCCCTAGGCTAATATGAGAAAGGCCTTCAGCCTTTTATGAAGAGTGATGGAGGCATGATCGCATGATCATGATACATCTTAAAAGGCTGAAGGCCTTTCTTATATTAGCCTAGGGCATCGCCCTAGGTGGATGGTGTGAAATTTCGCACGCTGAAGGTGTGCTGTATGGTGAATATTCTAGCGCCACAGCCCTCTTAAAAGTGACTGAAAAATATAAACAGGAATGTTGATACTTGGGTGTTTAGCGTTTTTATGTTTTTTAGCTTCTCAAAAAAATCCTTCAAAAGGCTGCCTTTCCGACTTTTGCAGCTGCCTCGAATAGGGTGAATGCAAAGATATGGGGAAATGCTAAGGGCATCGTTCTAAGTAAGTAAAGCTGAGATTTCGCAGTCTATATGGTTGCAAGAAAGCATGGCAGACTAGAGAAATTGAGGATATTTGTGTTGGTTCTCGCTCACTATGCCTTCTTGCAGCTCTATAGGCTGCAGCCCATCAGGTTGAGGAAAAAATCTAAATTGTCTCCCGAAATGATACAATGCATACTAGCAACTTGAGCGGCCCCTTCAAACTTTTTTTGGAAGCTGCGATGCTCGGCGCCGAAAAATGGACTTGAACGTACCGGAAGCTCCTATATAGAGGAGATGCGCTATGACTATGCCCATCAGGGCATAACATATGCCTTCCGCGTTTAAGGACAATCCCGGTTGAAAGGCTTGCAGGGTGCCTTGGGCGACATCTAATTGGAAGTGCCCCAGCAGGACAAAGGGTTTTGCCAGAGAGGCTGCATCTTGCAGTTCGTGCATGGCACTGGATAAAGTAGCCAGGCGGTCGACAATTCTTTGCAGAAACAGACCTTGCTGCTCGAGATCTGTTTCTGGGCTGCTGGTAAATCTATGGATATATTGTTCGATATTTTTTCCCGAGAAAGCAGCCGTTTGGCGGATCATTTCCACTTGGGATTTGAGTTCGGCAATATGCCCTCCAAGCCTTTGGGTATATTGTTGGATGAACTGCGGCGCCTGGGAAAATATTAGGGCTCCCGCGACTACACACACCCTGTCTAATAGGCCATTGATCAATCTCAGCATAATCCACTCGTTTTTTTTTCGTATCCCTCACTATAGTCAAATTGTTCAATTTATTGCTGCATACTTCGACAGCTATAGGGCTTTCAAAATTGAAAATAGAGGAGCGGCAGGGGAATTCGGTTGTATAGTAGCGCCATGATTCCTACAGTAGCCCACTGCCAGCGCGCTACTAGAGGATGCTCGCTTCTGCGCCATTTTTCGCGCAAAAGATGGATGAGCCAAGGCAGCGAATAGACGAAAAAATAGAGCAACAAAAAGCAGCTGACCAAAAATTCAGCCCCACTCAAACCCAAAGGAGAATACAGGATAATGTCTTTTAGCCACAACATATTGGGGCAGCGGAACAGGGTCCATCCAAAGATGTTTAGTAGCTGGAAAGAAGCCCAAGCGATGGCAATGGGGATGGGGCCGATGGGCAGCCACTTGCCTCCCCATCCAAGTGTGTGGTAGATGAATAGCATTACGGCGTGGTATATGCCCCATAAAATAAAATTCCAGGCGGCGGCATGAGATAAACCAGAATGCCGGGCAATGGCGCCCAATATGCGCTTGCATGTCCCCGGAGAACGGGTTTGGGACAAGTTGGCATTAGTTCCGCTCAATGATCTGGAGAGGGTCAGGCCTGCATAGCTGCCTATCCAATTGAGACTCGCGCTGTACCATTTTCTCCAGAAGTCTGCTGGAGAGATTGCTAGAATAGGATTTTCGTAGTTTTCGTTGAGTTCAAATCCAAGCAGTTTAGCCGAACCTCTGGCGATATCGATATAGGCGGAAAAGTCGGCAAAGATCTGCATCGCAAAGACTACTGAGCCTACAAATACCATCCAAATCGAAGGATGTTCGGGTGTAAAGATTTTATCTACCCACAATTCCATGTTGTCGGCAATCAGCAGCTTTTTAAGATATCCCAGAAGAAATAGCGGAAAAGCGCCTAAGAAGATGCGCAGATTCCATTTTCGGTCATTTTCAATTTGGCCGAGCAGTGAAGACACCCTTTCTATGGGGCCGGCTACGAGTTGGGGAAAGAATGTGACAAAAAGGGCGAAGTCAATCAGGTTTTTGCGCGCTTTAAGTTGCCCTCGATAGACGTCGATGGTGTAGCTCAAGGTCTGGAAGGTGTAAAAAGAGATCCCTATGGGCAGCATGATCTCTAAACCATGCCAGTCTAGGGGCAACCCCAAGGCAGAGCCGAGTGACTGAAAGCTTTCAATAAAGAAGTTAAAGTATTTAAAGGTCGCTAGAAAGCCCAAGTTGCCCAATAGACTAAAGACTAAGACGCTCTTTTTTTGTCCAGGCCATTTTTCCATAGCCAAAGCACAGGCATAGTCGAAAACTGTCGAAGCGGAAATGAGGAAACAAAACCAAGGATGTACACAGCCATAAAAAAAATAACTTGCCAGAAGTAGCAGGATATTTTGTGCGTTTCGCCTTTTTACTATCCAGTAAAGCCCTACAACCACAGGTAAAAAGATAAAAAAGGAAAAACTTGTAAAATCCATGGCCCCTTTTTTTTGGGTGTAATTTAAGTGGTTGTCTCCAATAGTTTGTAATTGTGCTATAGTATATTGCGATTTGGTTTGTGAAATCAATGTTTTTTTCCAGATTTCCCGCATTTTTTTGGGCCTGTTACGGAAAGGCATTTAATTCAATGGGTTAGACGAAAAAATGCGGGGACTTTTGTATGTTTTTAATGTTGTAAATATGGGTGTAGGTGCCATACCGTAAATAGTTTAGGTAGGTCTTGTGTGCTCTGTCGTTCTTGTCGCGGCGTTTCCATTTTTGGTGGTCAAAAAACACCCGAAAATCTGCCAAATTTGACGGGTTTTCGGTCAACGAATTTAGGGTTTAACGCAAAGGCGCAAATGTAACGTTCGTTTCTTGGTGATCGAATTTTAAAATTTTTAACGCAAAGAAGCACATAGAGATCGCAAAGGACGCAAAGCAGGAAAAAAGAATTTCTTCTTTTTGTTTAAATTTTCTGAACTACTGACCGAATAAGGGGATTTAGGTCTATTTCAGAGTCTATTCTCTTGTGCATCGAATTTTGAAATTTTTAACGCAAAGAAATACATAGAGACCGCAAAGGACGCAAAGCAGGAAAAAACATTTTTTCTTTGTTCTATTCCTTCTTTGCGGTCTTTGCGTCCTTTGTGTGTTTCTTTGCGTTTAAT
>PLSG01000409.1 GCA_003164155.1 Parachlamydiaceae bacterium
TCATGTGGTCTCCCGATTAGCCTGAAGAGGAGTTTTTTCGATGGTATTGGCAAGTTTAGGCGTCCGTTTTTTTTCAGAAAGCTGCATGATGACTTTGAAGAAGAGCGGGACGAAGAACACGGAAAACAGGGTAGCTGCGATCATCCCTCCCATTACTCCCGTTCCCACTGACTGACGGCTGGCTGCGCCAGCTCCAGAGCTTATCACCAGAGGGATAACGCCGAAGATAAAGGTCAGCGAAGTCATCAAGATGGCTCTAAAGCGCAGCTTGGCGGCTTCAATGGCGGCTTCGAGAATGGGCATGCCTTCGGCATACTTTTGCATGGCGAATTCGACGATTAGGATGGCATTTTTTGCAGACAAGGCGATCAGGGTGACCAATCCGATTTGAAAGAATACGTCGTTGGCCAGGCCTCTGAACCACACCGCTAGAATGGCTCCAAATGCGGCTAAAGGCACAGTTAAGATGATGGCGATGGGCAAGGACCATTTCTCGTAAAGAGCTGCCAAAATCAAAAATACCACCACCATGCCGGCAAGCAAGACTTTTGTGGAGGCTGAGCCCGACAAGATTTCTTGATATGAACGTCCGCTCCAGCCAATCGAAGCTCCTGCTGGCAGGGCTTCCTTGGCAATCTGTTCAATGATGTCGATGGCCTGTCCCGAGCTGTAGCCGGGTGTCACATCGCCAATGATTTGCGCCGCCGGAAAGCCGTTGAAGCGGCTGATCACCACCGGTCCGCGGGTATATCCCACATCGATAATCGATTTTAGAGGCACCATAGCGCCTTGTGCCGAACGCACATAGATCTCATCGATGCTGTCAATTTTTGCGCGGTAAGCTGGATCGGCTTGGGCCATGACTTTGAATACCCGGCCATATAGGTTAAAGTCGTTAATATAAACAGAACCCAGCAGGGCGTTTAGCGATTGAAAAACATCGGCGATGCTCACACCAAGCAGCAGGGCTTTGTCTTTATTGACTTGTATGGACAGCTGAATGTTATTGGATTCAAATGAGGTGTACATGCTGGAAAGTTCGGGGCGCTTCCTGGCAATTTCTAGGAAATGCTGCACTGCCGCATCTAGTCCTCCCACGCCGGTATCGTCACGGTTTTGGATCCAAAATTCCAGCCCTCCAATGCCGCCGCCGGTGGGATTGAAGGCCATCACGATGGCATCGCGGATCTGAAAGTACTTGGTTTGCAGGCGCTGTAAAATGGAGTTGACGTGCTGGTCCTTAGCCGTGCGATCTTCCCAGTCCTTGAGCGTGATGAAATTGACTCCGGCGTTGCTTGTCAAAAGGCCGTCAAACATGCTGTATCCGGTAAACGAAACCTCATTGACTACGCTTGGCTCGTGGCTGGTTATTTCGAGGATCTGGTTGGCTACTTTTTCAGTGCGTCCCAAGCTAGATCCATTGGGCAGTTTTTCGGCTACAATGAAGTATCCTTGATCCTCTTGCGGTGTAAAGCCTTTGGGTACGATCGCAAACATGGCGGCCATCGCCGCGCAGATCGCTGCAAAGAGGCAGAACCCGATAATGGCATGCGTGGCGATCCACGAAACGCCTTTGAGATAGCTGCGCGTGATCTTGTCAAAAACGCGGTTGAAGATAGTGGTGAACCTGGATTCTTTTAGATGCGGTTTTAAAAGCAACGCGGTCAGAGCGGGGCTCAAGGTCAAGGCTACGATACCGGAAATGACCACAGAGATAGCAATGGTGATGGCAAACTGCTTGTATAGCTGTCCTACGGTCCCGCCCATAAATGCTACGGGGATGAAAACGGCGCATAGTACACATACGATAGCGATCACAGGTCCGGTGACCTCCGACATAGCTTTGATGGTGGCATCGCGCGGGCTCAAACCAAACTCTCGGATGTTGCGCTCGGCATTTTCCACCACTACGATGGCATCATCGACCACAATCCCCACCGAGAGGATTAAGCCAAAAAGCGTTAGGGTGTTCAACGAAAATCCCAAAAGGTACATGCCGGCAAATGTGCCGATAATAGAGACGAGCATGGCCAGCAGGGGGATCAGCGCTGCTCTGAAATTTTGTAAGAAGAACAGCACCACTACCACGACCAGCAAGGCGGCTTCAAAGACCGTGCGCACCACGGCGGCAATCGAGGCTTTAATGTATTTTGTAGTGTCATAGGGAATGGTGTAGGTTAGGCCGGGAGGGAATTTTGCAGAGACCCGCTCCATCGTGGCCTTGACTTGATTGGCCACATCCAGGGCATTTTTGCCGATTTGCTGGTGTATGGCGATCAAAGTCGTGGCGTGCCCATCTACCTTTCCGATCACATCGTAATTTTGAGCTCCAAGCTCTACTCTGGCCACGTCTTTCAAAAGCACTCTTGTGCCATCTGGCTTGACGCGGATGGCGATATTCTCAAACTCTTCTGGCTTGGTCAGTCGTCCTTCGGTCAAAACGGGGATGGTGAGCTCCACCGCGGTGCTTGTCGGGCTTTGTCCAATCTGCCCGATGGCATAGTCGGAGTTTTGCTCGCGCACGGCATTGAGAATGTCTTGTACGGTGATTTCTAGCTCGGCCATCCGGTCGGGCAGCATCCAGATGCGCATGGCGTAATCGCGGGCACCCAAGATGCTGGCTTCGCTGACGCCGTCTACACGCAAAAGCTCGTCGATGATGTTTAAGCTGGCATAGTTGCTGGTGAATACATCGCTAAATCGTCCCGAAGGTGAGCTGATGGCCATAATCATCAAAAAGCCAGCGGCCTCTTTTTTTACGGTAACCCCCGTGCGCTGTACTTCTTGGGGCAGCAGGGCGATGGCCGTGTTGACCCTGTTTTGCACGTTGATTTGGGCCATATCTATATCTGTGCCAATTTCAAAGTAGGCGCTCAAATTCATTTCTCCCGAGGAGGAGCTCTTTGACGACATGTAGATCATGTTCTCGGTGCCATTGATCCGCTGCTCTAGGACTGCCGCTACGTTGCTGGCAATGGTCTTGGCATTAGCTCCTGGATAGAAGGCGGAAATGGACACAAGGGGTGGATCTATGATGGGATATTCTTCCAGAGGAAGAGCTCTCAAAGCCACCAGTCCGGCAAAGACAATAATCAGCGAGATAACGCTGGCGAATATGGGGCGGTCGATGAATATGCGGGATAACATGCGTTTTACTGTGGTTGCTAATTAGTAGGGGCAGGATTTTGGGTTTGAGATGCGCCCTTTTCAAGCGCTTTTTCTGAGCTTTCACGGCCAGCTTCACCGGGCGTTGCGGCATGCGTCGCAGGGTTAGTTTCGGCGGGGATCTCTTCTTTGACCACTACTGCCGAGCCTGGCTGTAGCTTATTGATTCCATCTACGATGACCACGTCGCCTTCTTTTAGGCCGGCATTGATCACCCAGCTGTCGCCTTGCCAGTCGCCTGGTTCAATATCTTGAATGGCAGCTTTGCCGTCTACGACCACATACACGAACATGCCTTTATTGCCTTGCATCACCGCGCGTTGGGGAATGGCGATAGCTTGCGGGCGCGTAGCTCCAGAAAGTTTGACGCGTACAAACTGCCCGGGCAGCAACAGGCTTTCGGGATTGGGAAATGCAGCGCGCAGCATCATCGTTCCGGTAGATTGCCTATAGGTGGGTTCTGTAAAGTCCACATGTCCTTTGGCCGAGTAGACGCTCTTGTCGGCTAGCTCGAGAGTGACTTCGAGATTGTGGTTCGCGGGCAGGTCCAGCATTCCGCTCTGGACAAGTTTCTTTTGCTTGAGCACTTCGTTTTCTGACATGTGGAAGTAGACGTAGATGGGATCAATAGTTGTAATGGTCGTGAGGTGTTTGCTTGCGCCTGGCACAATCAAGGCGCCTACACTGTAGGTGGATTCTCCTGCCAGTCCGTCTATAGGCGAGGTCAAGGTGGTGTAGCTGAGGTTGAGTTCGGCTTGTCTCACTCTGGCTTGAGCCGAAGCTACATGTGCCTCAGCGGCTTGCAGTGCGGTCCCTCCGTCTTCGAGGTCTTTCTTGCTGGCGGCGTTTTGATCGAAGAGCGGTTGCAGCCTTTCAATGGCTTGGCTAGCCTGCCGCCAGTTGGCGGTTTGTACAGCCAGATCACCTTTGGCATTGTCTAAGGCAGCTTGATAGGATTCTGCATCCAGCTTAAACAATAGCTCTCCTGATTTGACCAAGCTGCCTTCCTTATAGGCAATTTCTTGCAAATACCCTTCCACACGTGGACGCACTTCGATGGTATCATACCCTTGCATCACTCCTACGTATTCAAAAACCACCGGAATAGTGTGCGGGTGGATGGTCAGCGCACTAACCTCTGAGGGGGGCATCTCAGGATGCTGCGATGTACTATCAGAGTTTTTGCATGAGGTGGTGCAAAGGCAAATCCCCAGTGTGATGCCGAATCGAACAATATTGCGCATGGTGTTACTCGCCAGTAGTTAAAATTTAAAGATAGGTAGACTATACATGTTTTTCTGTCTTTCAGCAAACATAAATTTGGATCTTTTATTTGTTAAAAAAATAAATATAGCGTCTATGTTTCCTTGTATCAAATTCAAAATTTTTTAACGTAAAGAACAAGCCAAGAACATGCAAAAAACCTAAAGAAGGAGAGGAAATTTAAGCCATGGAGGGAGTTGCAGAGCGGTCATGCGAATCTAGTACACTGTCAAGATAAACGTGGAGTTGTTAATAATTTCATGTTTTTATATAATTAATTTTATTTATTGTCTGTATAGTCTGGAATTAAGTAAAAATGTTAGCTAAATGTCAATGTCATCAGTTTCGTCTGTTAGTTCTTCTTCCGGACATGCCAAACGTTCCAGAATTGGCGATGAAAGCGATTCTAGGACTTCTGAGTTGTTAGAAAGACCCTGCGCTTTAATTTATACTTCGCCTTGGCATTCTTCAGGCTTTAGAATGTTTCCTGATGCGGTTGCATTACATGCACTTTCTTATTTGTTTTTCGATGAAATTATGGCTACTCAAAGAGTTTGTCGGCCAATGCACAGGTTAGTCTCATTGCTACCATCTGCGTTACCATCTGTTTGTTTCACATTTTCGATGGGGCGATCGCTATTCAATGATAGAATTTTTGCACAGGTATTGAGTCGGATTCCTTTAGGCAGAGTGCATACGTTAGATTTAACTAGAGTGCATGTAACTAGGGTTCCTTGTTTTCAACAACAGGTATGCCTGCATTGAGAACTCTTTGCTTTTCACAAGAATACATGTCTGAGGATTAATGGGCACCTCCTTACAATCCCGTTGACGGAGATATTTCACGTCTTTTGACAACCCAATACTCAAACCTGACAGCATTAAANNTTGGCACAGGTTTTCCCGAGGGTGCAAAGTTGGCACAAATGATCCTTCCAAAACTTACGTATTTGGATTTATCAGAGTCTTCAGGCCTTCAGCCTAGTGATATTGCTTCCTTATCAACAAATTGTTCAAGCCTAACAGCGCTATCTTTGGCAGATTGCAATGGTATCGAAGAAGGATTGACAAATCTCAGGTTACCGGGATTAACGCGGTTAGATGTTTTAGCAATAGATGATGAAAGCCTTGCGGACTCCATCGACAGCCTATTCTCTAATTGTTCAAAGCTTATAAATCTAGATGTTTCGGGCCGAGCATCGTTTGATCTGTCTAGATTAAATTTGAAGGATCTAGAAATTCTTGATGTTTCCGGTTCTAGGATAAGTTGCCCAGATTTNNGAAGTCTTAAGCATTGATGTTAGAGCGGTAAAATTAAAAGATAAAGCTTTATTATTTAATAGATTTACGAAACTTATTAATCTCCATCTGGTTAATCATTCAGGTTTCGCATTATATGAGATGCTAACGAAACTCCATCTTCCTGAGTTAAGGAAATTTGATTTTATCACGGATAGTTTATCATTTACATCAGAAGTTATTGATATATTGGAAAGAAACTGTCCAAAACTGGATGTATCCGCTTTCCGTGCAGCAATTCTGGAAAAGGGGCCTCTGCTTAGACGTAACCAAACCATGTCTATGCGGCCAGGGATACTGTGAAACTTCTAGTATTTAGTTCAACTAGCACGCTCAGTTCCGATTCTACAATTGAGCTAGAGGAGTGTGGCTCAAAGACCATTCCTCAGCCTGAAAGATTGGCAGTGCAAAAGCCCAGGGCAAGCGAAGCACAGTCCTGGGAAAG
>PLSG01000041.1 GCA_003164155.1 Parachlamydiaceae bacterium
TTCTTTGTGTTTAAATTTCCTAAATGCGCTGATCGAAAAGGTGAAGAAGATTCAGAAAAAAGTCGAGATCGGATCGATGTCGATTAATACCTTGATCTGGGCCGGCACCTTCAAATTGCTTTGGACTATCTCTAAAGCTTTTTTTATACCTTGAATGTGCGGTCCCTTAACTAAAAACTGAAAGCGGTATTGCCCTTTGACTTTGGCATAGCCGGCCGGCACAACCGCAAGTATCTCGAAATCCGCAGCGATTACCTCAATCAGCTTTTGGCGCATATGGGCGCTGAAGTTTTGAATGAGTTGGGCATTGGGCCCGGAAAAGGCAATTTTAGCCATGTTTGAAAAGGGGGGATATCCGAAGAGTTTGCGCACGGCTATCTCTTCGGCATAGAATGCCTCGTAATCTTGTTTGGCCGCCAGCTGTATCGTAGCGTTTTCTTGCAGGCACGTCTGGATAACGACCTCGCCAGCCGTGGCTCCGCGGCCCGATCTGCCAGCCACCTGGGTGATGAGCTGGAAAGCCGTTTCAGAGGCGCGAAAGTCGGGAAGGTTGAGGCTGCCGTCGCTATTTAAGACACCTACCAGCGTGACTTGAGGGAAATGCAGCCCCTTGGCGATCATCTGCGTGCCGATTAACACATCGGCTTTTCCCGTGGCAAAATCGCGCAAAAGCCTTTGTTGGCTGCCTTTATGCTTTGTCGTATCGGCATCGAGGCGTAAAGTGCGTATTTCTGGCAAGATGGCATGCAGGCTGCGCTCGACAAGTTCTGTGCCTACTCCTTTGTACTTCATGGTTTCTGCGCAGCGGCAGCCCGGGCACTGCGTAGGGGGAGGCGAGAGGGTATAGCCGCAAAGGTGGCAAGACAGCGTGTTTTCTCCCAGATGGAAGGTCAGGGCAATGTCGCATTGCGTGCATTTGACGACATGCGCGCATTGCTTGCACAGCAAGGTGGTATAGTATCCGCGCCGGTTTAGAAAGAGGATAGTCTGTTCGCCCAAAGCGCAGCGCTTAGTGATGCCAGCCAGCAACGCCTCGGAAAAATTGGTATAGCCCTTTACCTTTTCAAATTCTTTGCGCATGTCTACGATTTGCACTTTGGGGATGGTGGCGGCGTCAGCCCGATTGGTCAGCTTGCTTAGGATGTACTTGCCATTGGTGGTATTGTTAAAGCTTTCCAGGCTAGGAGTTGCGCTGCCTAAGATCACGGCGCTATGGGACAGTTTGCCGCGCATGACGGCCACATTTCTGGCGTGATAGCAAGGCGCTTCATCGCTTTGCTTGTAGGAGTTTTCGTGCTCTTCGTCGACGATGATCAATCCCAAGTTTTTAACCGGGCTGAAAATGGCAGAGCGGGCGCCCACGACAATTTTAGCCTCGCCGCGGTGAATTCTGTGCCATTCGTCATAGCGTTCACCGGCGCTTAGCCTGTAGTGAAGGATGGCGATCAGCCCTTCGAATCGGCTGCGCAACCGTTCAGTGGTCTGAAGGGTTAGAGCGATCTCTGGCACCAGCATGATAGTGCCTCTACCCAGTTGTAAGGCTTTTTCTATAGCTTGCAGGTATACTTCGGTTTTTCCGCTGCCAGTGACTCCATAAAGCAAATGGGTTTCAAAGCGCCTCTCATCTAGGGCTGCATGGATTTTCACTAAAGATGCGGCTTGCTCGGGGTTCAGCGCCTTAGCGCGCGTTTTGAAGTACTCTTCGTTGACTAAAGGCGAGCGGTCTACGCGCACGGAATCCAGGATGAGAAGTCCTTTTTTAGCCAGAGAGTCTATTGGGCTGCGCGTCACTCCCGTTTGTTCCATTAACTCGGTTAATAAGATTCCCTTGTGGACAGCCAGCATAGCTTCCAAGACTTCTGCTTGGGCGGTATGCGTGTTGCGCAAGGCCACGCACATATCGCGTAGCTGCTCCTTTGTTTTGGCGCGCATGACATAGAGCTGCTGCTTGTGTTGGACATCTTTGCGCACACTGGCCGGCAGCAAGGATTTGAGCACTTTGGAAAGCGGCACATGGTAATAGTTTGCGGTCCATTGCGCCAGTTCAAAGAGATCTGCGGTGATGAGTTCTTCAGACAGCACTTTTGAGATAGGGGCGATTTTGGGGAATGGAGAGGTGTTTTTGATGTCGAAGACATAACCGCTGCGCGCCTTTCCCCTTACTGGGACTTCGACTTTAACGCCTTTGCGCACGAGCAGTTCCTGGTGGGGAAGGATGCCATAATCGAGCGGCTTGTCTAGAGCCAAATCCAAGATTACAGAAGCGTATTTTACAAAGGCACAAGATCCAGTGTCCACAATCATTCCCTTGCTTAACGACTTCCTTACGCCAAAGCTTGGCACAAGCTGCTCCACAGTGAAGCTTTGAGTTTCGGTTCTTTGAGATATAATCCGATGTCAGATAATAACACGAGCGGCTTTTTTCCCAAATAGCGTTTGCTGTCCTTGAAGGACTCTTTGTACAATTGCTGCATAATCGGGTGCTGCGCAAGGGTTTGATCGGTAGTGATGATCAGCTTGAGATGCGCCGTCTGTATTAACTTATCCCACAGCTGCGCGTGGTCGATTTGTGCTATGTGCGCCACGTCGGCCCTCACAGATAAGCACAGCTGAAGCGCATGGCAGATGTTGACCAGGAAAGCTTGGTGTTTGGGCTTATCGACTGAAGAGATGATGAGCACTTCGGGGATTTGGATAGGAAGTTTTTGCGCCGTATTGACATTTTTGGCCGCAGAGTCATCGGGGATGGCGTCTACAATTTCGAGCTGAGGGAAAAGCTGACGCACGGCTTTTTTGACAGCGCTGAAGTCGGGGGCGTCGGCTGGGGGCATGGGCTCCAAAATTATAGCTCCTCCGCCCTTAGAATCTTTGGGACCCTTAGGCTGCGGCTCTTTTACAGGGGGCATTTTTGCAGATGCCTGTGCTGAAGCCTGTGCAGGAGCTGGAATCACTTTGATGGGCGCTTGGATAGGGGAGGGGGATGCTGCGGTTGGCACATGCGGCGGAGCGGCCTGAAGAGGCTGTGAAGGGGAAAGCGCTGCGGCAGTGGCGGCAGGTCGAGTATATGCCGCTTGATTGCTTGCGGGGGTAGTTTTAGCAAACTGCGGCGGACTTTGACGCGGCCACGCGGGTTGTGAGGGAGCTTTAGGCCCAGGGAGCGCGTTAAATTGCGGCTGAGGTGGATTGTCAACTCGCTGACTTTGTTGGGCTAGCTGCTTGTAGAAGGCGTAGGTGTGCGGATCGGTGAATATCCATTCGCGGGCACTATGCGTATCTAGCAGAGCTTGGTGTGTGAGAGCGATAAGCTCCCGATATTCGGTTAACATGTCTGTCATCGTGATCCTCATTCCTTCAAGGCGATTTGGAATTCGATCAGCTTAGCGTGCGCTTGCAGCGGAGAGAGTGCATTGAGATCGATCTTTTGCAGCTCGTCGATGGCCTTATCCATCTTTTCTCTCTTTTCGCGGCTCTTGCCATTTTGCTTATGAGGAGGTTCAAAAAGCAACAACTGCACCTCGTGGGGATTACCCTTGCTGCGCATGGCTGGAAGTTTTTTGAGCGGTGTATCGAAAGCGCTTTTGCGGTTGGCATTCTCTTCCAGGTGCAGCAAAATTTCCTTTGCCCGCAGTATGACGGCTTGGGGGAGCCCTGCCAGGCGGCCGACATGTATGCCGTAACTCTTATCGGTGTCTCCGCGAATGATCTTGCGCAAGAAAATGATGTGCTCGTCATGTTCGCTAACTGCCACATGGTAGTTTATGGCTCCCGGAATCTTCTCTTCGAGCTTAGTGAGCTCCCAATAGTGCGTGGCAAAAAGTGTCTTGGCGGTCTTTTCGGGGGTGCACAACAAAAACTCAGCTACTGCCCAGGCTATGGAGATGCCGTCGTAAGTGCTGGTTCCCCGCCCAATTTCATCTAAGATGACGAGCGACCGCGGCGTAGCATTGTTGAGGATGTTGGCTGTCTCGGTCATTTCCACCATGAAGGTGGACTGACCGCGCGATAAGTCGTCGCTTGCGCCTATGCGCGTAAATACTTTGTCGATTAAGCCTATATGTGCGCTCTTGGCTGGAATAAAGCAGCCTAGCTGCGCCATGATTACCAGCAGGGCTACTTGCCGGATGTAGGTCGATTTACCCGCCATGTTGGGTCCTGTGATTACGAGCAGGCGGTTGGAAGTATTGTCTGCGGTGGTATCGTTGGGAATGAATTTTTCTCCGAGAAGTGCGGCTTCGATTACCGGATGACGACCTTCCATGATGTGCAGGGTGTGGCTATTATCGATGAGTGGGCGGGTATAGTCGTTGTGCCGGGCAACTTCTGCAAAAGATAGGAGGCAGTCCAGATGCGCGAGAGCGCGTGCTGTTTGAAAAACAGCCTCGGCGTATTGGGTGATCTGTAAGCGCAAAGTGGTGAAGAGCTCGTTTTCCAGGAAAGTGATCTTGTCTTCGGCCGTCAATACCTTGCTTTCATAGTCCTTGAGCTCGGGGGTTACATATCTTTCCGCATTGACCAAGGTCTGCCTGCGCTGGAATATGTCGGGCATGCGCTCCACTTGTCCTTTACTGACTTCTATGTAGTAGCCAAAAACCCTGGTATAGCCAATTTTTATGGTTTTAATACCCGTCTGGTCGCGCAGCTGTTGTTGATATCTGGCTAACCACGATTTGCTATCTCGGCTGATTTCCCGCAATTCATCCAATTCAGGGTGGTAGCCGTCTCGGAAGGTCTTACCTTCGTTTAAGCGCGCCGGCGGCTCTTCTACCAGTGCTTGGGCAATCAGCTGTGTCATTTCGGGCAAAGGGGCCAGCTCTTGCGCTTTGGCTTTAATCAGCGGAGCACTCAGTTCAGCTAACATCTGCACGATGTCGGGGATGCCTTCAAAGGAGAGGCGCAAAGCTACGAGATCGCGCGGCGTGGCGTAGCCTGTGTTGATCTTCATGATCAGCCTTTCCAGATCCCTGACATGGTCAAACAGACTGCTCAGCTTATCGGCGCAGACCGCCTGATTGAGCAGGTCTTCGACGGCGTCTTGGCGCTGATGGATGGTTTCCGTAGTTAGCAAGGGCTGTTTGATCCATTGCTGCATGAGCCGTCCGCCCATAGGGGTGCGCGTGCGGTCGATGATTTGCAACAAAGTGTTTTTGCGGCTGCCGTCATGTAAAGACTCGGTGAGCTCTAGATTGCGCTGCGTGATATGGTCCAAGGTCATATACTGCGAGGTGTTGTAGGTGGTTAGGCTGCGGATATGCTCTATGGAGAGGCATAAGTTGTCTTTGAGGTATGCCAGCAGAGCCCCAGCGGCATTGATACCAGCTACCATGCCATGCAGTCCAAATCCATCCAAAGTATGCACCTGCATATGGCTGACGAGAAATTCACAGGCTATGCGGTGATCAAAATGCCAGTCTTCTTCAGTGCTTATTAAAAAAGTATAGGCGTGACGCAGCTCTTCAAACAGGGCGGCGTGCTTGGCTTTGAATTTCAATGATGTGAGGATTTCGGCGGGATGTATGCCGTACAGTGCATTGAGCAGGGCTCTTTCGTCGTCAAACTCGATTACACGGAATTCAGATGTGGTGAGATCGAGATAGGCTAGTCCAAAGAGAGCTCCCACTTGAGTAAGCGCGGCGAAAAAATTATTGGATTTCTCAGCCAATAAGCTCGAGTTGACCACTGTGCCGGGCGTGACGATGCGCACGACTTCGCGCTTGACGATTCCCTTGGTTTTTTTGGGGTCTTCGGTTTGTTCGGCGATGGCTACACGATATCCCTTGCCTACTAGTTTGTCGATGTAGGCGCTGCTGGAGTGGTAGGGTATGCCGCTCATGGGCACATCGTGCCGCTTGGTGAGGGTTAGATCGAGCTCCTTGGA
>PLSG01000029.1 GCA_003164155.1 Parachlamydiaceae bacterium
ATTGGCCACTGCTCGGCTACCAGACGCATCGCGGCGTCCACGAGATGGTCAAGGAAATCAATCATTTTTATCTAAAGCATAGCTGCCTATGGGAAAATGACTTTGATCCCGCGGGATTTGCCTGGGTCGACTTTTCCGACAGCAGCAACTCTGTGATCAGCTATCTGCGCAAGGGTTTCCATAGCCAAATGCTATGCGTGCACAATTTTACTCCGCAGTTCCATGAGGGATATTTTATCCGCCTGGAAAATGTGTCGGCCATTCAGGAGCTTTTGAACACCGATGCAGAGCGCTTTGGGGGCTCTGACAAGGTCAATAAAGGCGTGTCTATTGTCCGCGATTCCTTTGGCAAAGCCATCGGAATAAATATCACCGTGGCCCCACTGGCCACTCAAATCTACGCCTTGAGCTTTGTCCACTGATGAGGAATTTATGGTTGTCAATCGCACCGAATATGAAAAACTATGCCAGGAAATCTGGAGTCACAACAAACGCTATTTCATAGATAGCTCACCCACCATTAGCGATGAAGAGTATGACGCCTTGCTTAGGCGTCTGCAGCATATGGAAGCGCTGCATCCAGAGTGGGTGGGGCCCTCTTCTCCCTCCCAGCGCGTGGGCGAGATGCTCACTGAGGGTTTTAAACCCGTGGTGCATAAAGTGCCTATGCTCTCTTTGGCCAATACGTACACCGAAGAGGAAGTCGGCGACTTCATCAAACGGATTTATAAACTGAAAGGTGATGACGACGTAGTTTTTTCGGTGGAGCTGAAGATGGATGGCATAGCCATCTCGGCGCACTATTCAGAGGGCGTATTTGTGCAAGGGGCTACTCGCGGCGATGGCAAACAGGGCGATGACATCACCTCCAACCTGCGTACGATACACTCTTTGCCGCTAAGGCTCTATGGAGATAATGTTCCCCAAGAGCTGGAAGTGCGCGGTGAAGTGTTCATGCCGCATAAATCTTTTGAGAGGTTAAATGCACAGCGCGCAGTCCTCCAGGAACCTTTATGGGCCAATCCGCGCAATGCCGCCGCCGGTTCCTTGAAGCAGCTAGACCCTGGAGAAACCGTTAAGCGCAATCTCAATATCGTCTTCTATGGCGTGGCTGAAAAGTCCGGCGAACCCCTGTTCAGTCAATATGCTTCTTTGGCATACTTGCGCGAAATAGGGCTGCCTACCCTTCCCATGAACGCCCAATGCCGCTCTTTAGAAGAGATCATGGCTTTTGCCAGGCTGGTCAAAGAAGGCCGGCGCACTCTTCCCTTTGACATCGATGGCATTGTCATAAAGGTGGATGATCTCCATGAGCAGAAGCGTCTGGGGCTAACCGGCAAGAGTCCGCGTTGGGCCATAGCCTATAAATTTGCTCCAGAGCAGGCTGTTTCGCGCATTCTCGACATCACCGTACAGGTAGGGCGCACTGGTGTGTTGACGCCAGTTGCCGAGCTCGAACCCGTGCTCTTGGCGGGAAGCGTGATCTCGCGGGCTTCACTTTACAATGCAGAAGAAGTGCAGCGCAAAGATATCCGCGTAGGGGATGTAGTGTCTATTGAAAAAGGGGGCGATGTTATCCCCAAAGTGGTCAAAGTCAACCAGTCGCTGCGCCTTGGCGATTCGCAGCCTTGGGTCATGCCTGAAACATGTCCGATTTGCGAGACGCCAGTGGTGCGCGTGCCAGGTGAAGTGGCCGTGCGCTGCCCCAACCCCCACTGCCAGCAGCAGCAGCTGCGCCGGCTGATCCACTTTGCTTCTAAGGAGGGGATGGATATCGAAAATATGGGAGAAAAAGTTGCCGAACAGCTTCTAAAGCGCGGTTTGGTGACGCGTCTTTCGGATATCTATACGCTCACCCCAGAGCAGCTGGCGCAGCTCGATAATTTTAAAGAAAAGTCGGTGAGCAATTTGTGGCAGAGCATCGATAAATCGCGCCATGTGCCGCTGCATCGCTTTATTATGGCCTTGGGAATTAAACACGTGGGAGCTGGCACTGCTGAGCTCTTGGCTCAAAAAGCTGGAGATATCCAAACGCTCTCTAAAATATCTTTAGAGGAACTTCTCCAGGTGGAGGGTATCGGCGAAAAGGTGGCTGCTGCGGTGCATGAGTTCTTTGCAGACCCCCTGCATAGAGCTGAAGTCGAGCGCTTGCTGCAGTGTGGAGTAACCCCTTCCACTGTCACCGTCAAGGTCTTCTCCGACCATATTTTTAATGGCAAAACCGTCGTCTTGACCGGTACTTTGCATAAGTATACGCGCCAGAGCGCGGCCGCCTGTGTTAAGGAGCGGGGAGGCAAAGTCACCGATAGCGTAAGCAAAAAGACGGACTATGTGGTGGCGGGGGAGTCAGCGGGCTCTAAGCTTGAAAAGGCGCAACAACTCGGCGTGAAAGTATTAAATGAACAAGAATTCGAAGCTTTGCTATGAAGGGGGAATACCCATGCAGATAATTTTAGGATCGCAATCTCCTCGACGCAAAGAGATCCTCGACTATTTTTCACTGCCTTTTATCCAGGTGGCATCGCATTTTGACGAGGACTCCATTTCTTTTGATGGATACCCTGCGGAATATGCCCGCACCTTAGCCATAGAAAAGGGGCGGTGTCTACGCCTGGCCTATCCCGAAGCGGTAATTATCACAGCCGATACCGTCGTTTTCCATGCGGGCAAAAGTTACGGCAAGCCCGCCGATGAAAAGGACGCTTTTCGCATGCTGAGCGAGCTTTCAGGTAATTGGCATACCGTTTTTACGGCGTTAGGGGTAAGAAAAGGGGTTCAGGAGTATGCCGCTGTAGAAGAGACTAAAGTTTTGTTCAATCCATTGTCGCCAGAGCAAATCCGTACTTACTTCAATGCCACGCACTTGATGGACAAAGCCGGTAGTTATGCCATCCAGACTGTCGGAGGATTGATCGTGCGCAAAATCGAAGGATGCTATTACAATGTCATGGGCATGCCGGTCAACTCCTTGCAGAAGCTTTTAAGCTTGGTGGAGGTAGATCTTTGGGCATACATGAAAGCCAAAAGTCCATAACCTTGGTTCCCAGACTGGAGTGAGGGCTTGATTCACCCCCGAATGGGGCATAGGCATCAACTTAAAATCGCATAGAAAAAAGCCCTCTCAAAGTACGAGGAAAAGATTATTGAGGAAAAAACGTTTTAATGCACATAAAGAAGAGGTTTTCATTTCCGGGAGCCCGCCTCGGG
>PLSG01000498.1 GCA_003164155.1 Parachlamydiaceae bacterium
TTTATTTTTTTTGATTATCAACAGGTTCAAGCCTGTGCCGAAGGGCCGTGCCTGAATGCCTTACAAGTCTGAATGCCTCAATATTTTAGCCGCTGGCGAACGTATATTTGATTGGCTGCATATTTAGTCTAAAATTTTCTGCAAGCAAAGAGAGAGAAAAATGAAAAAAACAATCATGATCCTAAGCGTTTTAATACTACTGATGGCTTTAACTTCGCTTATCGGAAACAAGAGCCTAAGAAGTGCGCGGTCTGAGTCTTCCCTTTCACAGAGCTTAAATAACCTTGAAAACAAAGCTGAAAGAGATAGGAGTAGACGCATAGCTATTTTGACGCCTGTCGCGCATCCCAGCTTAGAACTGATAGAAAAGGGGTTTAAAGAGACCTTTAACGCTGCCCTGCCTGGTATATATAGCTTTAAAACCTATAATTCACAAGGCAGTCACACGCTGATGCGCTCAGAAATAGAAGAGATTTCAAAGCAAGACTATGCACTGCTCTTCACTATTGGAGCGCAAGCTACCCAGATGGCTAAAGAAGTGCTAAAGAAAAAAGGCAAAGAGCTCCCGATTGTGTTTTCGGCAGTTTCTAATCCGGTGGAGCTACATATTATCGCTTCTGAAGAATCATCTCAAAATAATATGACCGGGGTGAAAGAGATGACTGATTTTGAGGCTGAGTTGGCCATGCTGCAGTCTTTAGAGAAGGAGATTAGAAATGTCATGTTGGTATATGACCCCACCAAGTTTGGATTGGAAGGCGACAAAAGAACCATTGCCGCCCTTTTAGCTCGCTCAAATATCACTTTGACCGCAGTAGAGGTTTTTAGGACGAATGAAATCATGCAAAAGCTTACACCGCACATTAATAAGGCCGACGTGGTGATGATTCTCAAGGATAATACCGTCGTTCCAGCTTTGGATGTGTTGATTAAAATCTGCGCGCAAAACCAAGTGGTCTTACTGGCCAGCGATTTAGATTCCTTCGACAAAGGCGCCGCCTTAGCATATGGGGTCGGCGAATGCATCTATGGAACCGAAGGGGCTGAAAAAGCTCTCTTAGTATTGCGCGACGAACTGTCCCCTTCGGCCATACCAATCACACCGCCTCCCGCCCAGGCGTTCACGGCGCATTTCAATGAAAAAGTACTTAAACAGTTAGGTGTAGGTATAAAAGTCGCCCCGCTGACGAAAATTGAGGGGGAACGTAGATGAATCTAGCCATTTTGGAGCAAATGCTTTTGCTCTTGCCTTTAGTTTTGGGCGCCTATATTTCCATATCCTTGCTGAAACTGCCCGACTTGGGCTTGGAAAGTGCCTATCTCTTTGGGGCTGTTTTAGCNNTTTCATGCCCCGGCCATCTCAGGTGGCATGATGATTATAGCAGCGCTTTTTGGCGGGGCTAGCGTGGGATTGGCCACTAGCTTCCTCAATCAGATTTTGCATGTGCCCTTCTTGCTGGCGGCCATCATCGTCAATGGCCTATTCCATGGCATCACACAGTTTGCCATGCGCACACCCATGCTGAGCTTAGCAGGCAGAAGCAATCCGCTAGAAGGGATATCCACAGAATTTCTAGCTTTGGGCAGCGAGCATACTGAATTGGGAATGTTGCTGTTGATAGCATGCGGGGTGGTTGGCCTGGTGGGTTTCATCTTCCGCCAGCAGTTGGGATATGCCTTTGCCATATACGGAAATAACCCCGGTTTTTTTAAACAATTTACTATTTCTACAAAGTATGTAGTGATGAGTGGTGTTGTTCTTGCCAATGCTTGTGCAGGGCTTTCGGGATTTCTTTTTGCCCAATCCAATGGCTTTGCGGATTTATCAATGGGGTATGGGGTTGTGCTGCTATGTATTACGGCCCTGATGCTGGGAAGGCTTATGTTTAGGACGCATCGCCCAACGGTTTTAGTTCCTCTGAGTGGTCTTGCGGCGTACTTCTTGCTGCAGCAGGTTCTACTGCAGGCGGGCTTAGATCTCAAATACTTTAATGCCTTTCAAGCTCTATTTGTGATGGCCGCTTTGGTGCTTTTCAATAGAGATCTGGCAAAAAAAACTACCATAGATCACCTAGGAGTATAAAATAATGTCTAAGTCTATATTAGAAATCAACGCCCTCAATCTGTCGTTTTCAGGGCAGGCACACCCTTTTTTTTCTGAACTGCACATGCCTTTGAAACAGGGGAAGCTGCATAATTTAAAAGGCAGAAATGGATCAGGCAAATCCACGTTATTTGGGGCGCTAAGGGGCAGCCTAGATGGCCAAGCCGTTGTGACAGGTTCACTATCGGTTGGGAATCAAACATTTAGCTTGTCTCCTCGTTCTGGCTTTAAGCAGGTGTTGCAAAGCAGGGTAGCTTTAGTATCGCAAAAGTACGACACTATGATTGCCGATCAGTTCAGCTTTGCTGAAAATCTCAGTTTTGCCAGCTTTTCTCGCTTTCCTTGCCTTTATCGGGCAACTGGCAATGTGCCGTCAATTCCTGACTTTGTGGGACGCTTTGGCATAGCCTATGATTCGCCTGCCCGTTTGCTGTCTGGTGGGCAGCGTCAGATCCTGGCATTGCTGATGGTCTTGCAGAGCAATCCGGCCTTATTACTTTTGGATGAGCCTACGGCCGCATTAGATGCTGTAAACGCCCGCATGGTCTTTGAGTTTATCTGCGAACTGGTAGCTGTCAAAGGCACAACAGCTTTAGTGGTGTGTCATGATTTGGAATTGGCAAATGAATATTGCAAGGGCTCGGCTTTTGAGCTTGTCATCGATCCCTTGACAAAGATACGCCATCTGGCGTAAAGGTGCTGTCTGGAAAGTTCATTCCCTTGTGCATTGGATTTCAAAAAGTTACAGAGAAAGAAAAACACAAAGACACAAAGAAAAAGAGGTTATTGAAAATCTGGTGCAGTAGACAGTTTTTTTCGGTGATTTTTTTGATTTCTTTGTGCTTTGGGTTTAAATTTTTTTTTGTTTTATGACCGAAAGTTTTGGGTATACAGGTGAGCATAGCCAAAAAATCCATCAAGTCGAGCTGTAGTCCTCTGTTAAATTTAAGTTATCTGTTAGTGTTAAACTTTTTATTCGCAGGGCGTGTGTATTATTTAACATAGGAGCTTAAATTTTTGCTTTGAAGCAAATTAAAAAATAGAGGATGAATTAGCATGAAGAAAACTGTTTAATTGCAAAAATATGCTTTTTTTGATAAAATAGATTCGGTTTTAATCTCAAAACAAAGGGTTTATCATGATTCCGGGTGCTCGTCCTTCTACTGTTCCTCCTAATTCCCCTCTCTTCTCCTTCTCAGGTGTTTTTAGTAGTTCTTCAAGTTTAAGTTCTTCAAGTTTAAGTTCTTTAAGTTTAAGTTCTTCAGATCCAAGCTCAAGTTCATTTTCTAGCTTAAATCCAAGCTCATCTTCTAGTTTAAGCTCAAATTCATCTTATAGTTTAAGTTCTTCAAGTTCAAGCTCATCTTCCAGTTTAACTTTGAGCTCTTTGTTTGAATCTGCTGTTTCTCATGGAAATGAAGCTATAAAAAGACAGAAATTAGATCCTAAACTAACTTTAAACAATAGTTTACTAAGTAATTTAAGTCAGCTTAAACCTGTTGATTCTTTTTCCAGGGGTTCTGCTTGGCCTTCTCCAAGTCCTACAGCTTCTCCTCCTCCTACGCCAAGGGTGAACCGCACCAGACGTCCAGAGCTGGATGTAAGATCTCAAGTTGTGGCTCAACCCCACTTTCCACTTCCTAGCTCTACCTCTATGGGTGGCGGTTTCCAGGGACGGTT
>PLSG01000124.1 GCA_003164155.1 Parachlamydiaceae bacterium
GCACGCTGAAGGCGTGCCGCATGGTGAATAAAACAACGACACTAGCATCTCAAGAGTCAGGGAAACTGGCAGAGAGGGCAATAATCATTGCCCCAGAAAGTGTGTCTTTAGTTCTATTCGTAAGAGTGGTGATCGCTCTGTCCAGGCAAATAGGTGAGATCTGGCACAACCACAATGCTCGGATGAACTTTGTCTTTCAAAGTTTACTGAATGAAAGACAAGGTAGCCCCCACCGAGGAATAACACGAGGTGCAAGATCCCTCGTAGGCGATGATCACTTCGCAGTTATTTAGCAGATTGAGTACCCTGACACCGCCGGCATCTAAGGCAATGTAGGGGCGGATGTCCCGGTTCAGCACATCTTCGATGACGGCCAGCTTTTTTTCTATGTCCATTTCTTCCCAACCAGGATAGCCCCCTTCGAGAACTTCCCCCAATTCCGTGGGCATAGGCGGAGCCACATAGGTATTGGGCAAGGGCAGGTCGGTGCATTGTTCAGCAGCTATTTCGATAGCCTCTAAAACCAAATTGAGGTGTGGATAAGTTTCATTGGGGAAAGCGGAATGTCCCACGCGGTCGCGCAATTGGGAATCAATGAGATCGGCGCTGATGCGCTTGGCTTGATCATAATTTTTGCCCACCAGCAATTCGCACACTGCTTCGGCTGCGCCAATTAGGGCGGACTGCCCATAAACCTGAAATTTGGCATCCACGATCAATCCATCATCGCGATCTACCAGCCAATACAGCCTGACCGCATTACCCAGCGCAATATCCCCTGCGGCACCTTCAGCCAAGCGCATGTCGCGCGCCTCGGCTTCGGCTTGGGTAAAAATCCCCGCGCAGCGGGGATTTTCAATTTTCGCCATGAGCTTCTTGCTGTAGCGGCTCCATGGAAATGATAATTTCAGCAAGTCTAATCCCATAACGTCTCTTTCCCTTTTTCTATATGTGATGAGAGCTTAGCGAGGCGCTTGGCGGTGTCTACGATTATTTCGATGGCCGCATCCACTTCGCATTCATTTGTCTCGCGCGACAAGCTAAAATTAATGGCCGTATGCGCCACCGTTTCAGCTATGCCAGAAGCCATTAAAACCAGTCCTATTTGCTGAAAAGCCCCGCCGCCAATGCTGGCATAGACCCCTTTGCGATTCAGGGCATACAACATAGCCTCGTTGGCAATCCCGGGAAATGCCATGGAAAAGCAATTGGGAAGGCGCTCTTGATCGCGAAATAGAGGCAGGGCCGCCGCAAAGCCGTCGAGAATGCCAACTTCCAGTTTGTTGCGCAGACGGGCTACTTCAGTGCACAGCAAATCGCGCTGATCGATTACTTCGCGCGCAGCGCTGCCCAAAGCCACAAGACATGGTACATTCAATGCTCCAGCGCGATAGCCGGCTTGTTCTGATCCCCCCAAAATAAAAGGCGAACACTTGCTTCCGCCTTTGATGTAAAGGGCTCCGCTGCCTTTCGGAGCATGCAGTTGATCCCCATTGAACGAGATGAGCTGTGCGCCTACCTCCTCTAAATCAAAGTAGAGCTTGCCCAAGATATGCGTGGCGTCGAGATGCAAGATCACACCGCGCGCTTTACAGGCCGCGGCAATTTCGGACACGGGATTGATCACGCCGGTCAAACCATTGGCCCAAGCCAAAGAAACCATCGCGGTGCGCGGTGTGAAAGCGTCGGCAATGCTCTGTGCGGTGACATATCCTAAAGGATTGGCCTCGACCAGCTTGCCGACACAGCCTAACTGCTCAAGCCGTCCGATAGACATCAGCGTGGGCGCCTCGTCGATGTTCGAAGTGATAAACTGGTTTTTACCTGTGTTTCTGGTGATGTCATAATAGGCTGAAAAAAGGACGTGATTGACCGCCTCGGCACCGCAAGAGGTGAAGATGACGTCATCGGCCTCTTGCGCTCCCAGCATTTCGTAAATGCCCTTCAAAGCATCCTCTATGGCGGGGAACAGCTCTTGCCCTTTCTGATGTGGGGCTGAAGGAGATCCCCACATCGCGGTGAGATAGGGTAGCATTTTTTGTACGGTGCTTTCAGAGGGCTTTGTCGTTGTGCTATTATCCAAGTAGATCGGCTTTGCCATACAATTTACTGACCGCCTTGTTTAGTGAAGATCCCGTTGAGAAAATCGTAAATGATAGGCTCGCCCGTAGCCAACTCCAGATGCACCACTTGCTCTTTGGTCAGATGGTCCAGTTTCATCATAATCGCACGCAGTGAATTGCCGTGAGCGACAACCAGCACATTGTCTCCCTTCACTAGGTAGGGGAGGATTTTGGCTTCAAAAAAGGGCAAAGCGCGCGCGCAGGTCATCGCCAGACTTTCGCCTTGCGGAGGGACTACATCAAAACTGCGCCGCCATATCTGCACCTGCTCGGCCCCAAAGCGCTGGCGCGTCTCGTCTTTGTTCAGCCCTTGCAGCTCGCCATACATCCGCTCATTCAACTCCTGAGCCGGAAAAACCGGAATGCAGTCAGCTTGGGTCTTGGGGCTATAAATCTTGGCCCAGGCACCTGGTAAAACTTCCCCATTGAGCGCGGCACTACTTTGGGCAGTAAGTGGAGGCATCAGCATGGGAACTTTGCGCGAGCTATGCAAAGTCATAGCCAGCATAGCCGTCATTTGCGCCCGGATCAAAGCAGAAGTGAAGATGACGTCGATGGGAATATCTTTGATGGCGCGTCCGCTGGCAAAAGATTCTTCAATGCCCTTTTCCGAAAGGGGGATATCTACCCAGCCGGTAAACAAATTGAGCTGATTCCATACAGACTGTCCATGCCGCAATAAGATGAGCTTAGCCATGCGATTCTCCTTTTTCTGAGGATCTTAATTTACGCGCTGTTTAATTTCAATTGCTTTCTAAGCGTTTTTATATTACTATCTATGTCAACAAATCAAAAAACCTCAGAGGGAAAAGGCGTGACAAAGCAACGTTTAAGTAAAGTGCTGGCGGCAGCCGGTGTGGCTTCTCGAAGAGCATGTGAAGAGCTAATTTTTGCCAAGAAAATCACCGTCAACGGGACGGTCGTATCCGAGCAGGTACTGGTTGACCCCGCAAACGACGTCATTAGCGTGGATGGAGTGCGTTTAGAATCCGCCCAAGACAAGGTCTACTACATCCTCAACAAACCGGCTGGATTTATCTGTTCGGCCAAACGCGGCAGCGCACACACCAAGCTCGTCTTGGATCTCTTTAAAGAGGAAGATAAGCGCTTATTTACCGTGGGACGTTTAGACAAGGACACTCAGGGTCTCTTGATTGTGACCAATGACGGGCACTATGGCAATAAGGTCATCCACCCTTCAGCCAATATCAATAAGGAATACTTAGCTAAAACCGACCAGGAGATCTCGCACGACCATCTGGTGGCCATCACGCATGGCACGCTAGTCGAGGGGGTCTTTGTCAAACCGGTCAAAGTTTCCAAAGTGCGCCGGGGGACCATCAAAATTACCATCGCAGAAGGCAAAAAGCGCGAAGTGCGCATGCTTTTGGAAAATGCCGGCTTACAAGTGCAAGAGCTGATCCGCATCAGGATCGGCAACCTTTTCATGGGCGACTTAGCCGTAGGCGCATGGCGGAAGATGAGCGAACGAGAAAAAAATTTGGTATTCGAATGAAAAATAAAAAAGCTCTCTCTCTAGACCTAGAAAATATTATGCCCTTGCTAGTCGGCATATGGCGGCGCTTTCACAAACTCAATGGCCCGCAAGAGACCCTGCAAACGCGCGAATTTCGCTCCGTGGTGGCCGGGGTGCAAGCCCTGCAAAAGGGGCTGGAAAGCGGCGATGCATTGGTAGGAACGGACTACTTTGCCAATCCCGAATGGCTGGGCGCCTACTTGCTCTACCAGTGGGTGGTGCACTACCAACAGGGCATGTCGCTGATCAATGAGATTCCCGTAGCCCCTCAGCGCGTACTCGATATCGGCAGCGGTCCTGGCGCCTTTGCCTTTGCCGCTTTGCGCCACGGCGCCCAAGAAGTCATAGCTACCGACATCAGCTTAAGAGCTTTGACCTTGGCCTCTGAAGTGTGCGGACGATACGGGATGCCCTTGTCCATTCGGCAGTGGAACTGCCTGCGGCCGCCTCTGCCCGAAAAGGGGGAATTTGATTTGATCACCATAGGTCACTGCTTGACCGAACTTTTTCCCTCCACCTCGCGAAACTGGGTGGAACACCAAAATAACTATATCGCCATGCTGCTAGAAAAACTGACTCCCAACGGATTCCTCTTGCTGGCCGAGAGCTCCTTGCCTGAAGCTAATAAGCGCCTTTTAAGCTTGCGCGACCATCTGGTCAGAGCTGGCGTACCGGTACAGGCGCCTTGCGTATGGAAGGGGGATTGCCCAGCCCTTAAGACACCCAATAGCCCTTGCTATGCACAACGCGAATTTGAAAAGCCGTATATCGTCAAAGAGATTCAGCGGGCGGCGCAGATCAACCTCAGCTCGCTTAAGATGTCATATCTCATCCTCAAAAGTCCTAAAGCCGCCTGGCCGGCACTGCCCAAGAGCTCACTTTTCCGGATCATCAGCCCGCCAGTAGACACTTATCAGGGAAAACGGTACTACCTGTGCGGCACTGAGGGGAAAAAATCGCTTGGTTCACACCTCAAGGTGCATCCGCCTGAATCGCGCGCCTTTGAGTTTGTGCGCCGCGGCGAACTGATCAGCCTGGAAAATGCCCTGGTAAAAGACGGAGCCATTGACATCGTGGAAGGCACAAAGTTGGTCGTAGAAGCGGCTTGCGGAAAACCCCTGCCTGA
Organism: Parachlamydiaceae bacterium; assembly: GCA_003164155.1. Classification (GTDB taxonomy): domain Bacteria; phylum Chlamydiota; class Chlamydiia; order Chlamydiales; family Parachlamydiaceae; genus BOG-1457. The sequence goes on from PLSG01000124.1 coordinate 4,787, forward strand.
AGCCATTCCAAAGGATCCTTGGGATGCCTAGCGCAAGTGGCTAATGCTCTATGAAGCATAAAATCTTTGAATTTTCTCCATCTTAACACAATATTAACATATAGGTGTTATGATGGAGTAAAATTTAAAGATGGCGGACTTATGAGCAAAGATGACATAAATTTTCGCGACCCCACAGCTGAGCTTCGAACGGCTATAGGGAATCTAAAGACCTTTACTGTGCAAAACAAAGACAGCGCCATTCCCCTCTTGATCAATCTGGACGTGCAAGCTGGCAGCCTTATCGACATATCCCCTTCAATCCCCAAAAGCGCTATGGAGTCCATCCGCTCATTTTTCGCAAAACTCTTACCTGGACATTCCCGCGAAAAGCCTGATCAAAAGCGGGAAAAAGTCCAACAAGAACTTATCCGTTCGGTCGACTATCTTAAAACACACTACTCGATCATAGAGAAATTGCAAGAAGGGGATGAAACGCAGAGAAAGCTTGCCGAATCGGCCTCTGCCGTCATAAAAAAATACAATGCACTCATCTCGCAAGCCAAGCAAAATCCCCCCTCTCTTGGGCAGCACATTCAGCGTTTTTTCTATGAAAAAAGAGGCATGACCCTCAATAGAGACCTCAAAGGCCTAACCATCGAATTTACCTCGCCTATGGCCAAGTATTTTGTTTCTGCCCAAGCAGAAAGCTTACAGCATATGCAGCATAAATTTAGCTGTCACCTGCATTCGGCAAACACCTTGGCGGCTTCAAAAAAAGTCATCGCGCTATGTCCGCACACACCTCCCCCCGCACCCACTATCGCCGCGCATGTTCCCACTCAACAAGAAGAGGATGCCTTCAGGATGAAGGCTATCACCATGCTGCACAAAGACATTTTCTCGACGCCTACTCGCGAAGCTTTTCACTCTATACGCTCGGCGCCAATTGTCTCCTTGCTCAACGCCCAAGAAAGTCAGGGACCAGATGCCGATATCACTTCTCTGCACCTGACGATCTCTCCCTTTCCCGGAGAGGTGATCCGCATCAAGGGATCTTTTCAAAGGACCAAAAATGAGAAGGTCGGCAGCATTCCCATCCCGGAAAGCTTCCAACTGTCTTCCCATTCCACCCAAACGGGCTTTCCACACGCGAAACAATATACGGGATGGGCTCTCGACAATCTGTTAATTGCGCGCTACCCCCACCACCTGGATGAATTGCCCCTTTTCAAGCCTATCTATGAAAAAAAACAAGCCATTGCACATGAGCTGCTTCCTCAGGGAAGCTTAATCAACAAGGGCAGAGAACTCCTCAAACTTAAAAAGAAAGCCATCGAAGAGGACCTGCCGCTGTACCTCAAGCTAAGCCGACAGGCTACCGTAGCGCTATTTGCCGCTGCACCTGCTGAATATGTCAACGCCGACTATCTGGATGTAATTGATAAATTTTATTCGTGCGTCAAAGCACAAGCATCGCCCATAGACTTTTTAGGTCAAGTCCACCAAAGCATGACTGAAAAATTCATCGCCATCCCGCATAACGCTCTGGAAGAGGAATGGCTGGAAAAAGGCAACCGCGATATCATCAGCGACGACCACAAGCAAAGCCGGCTGACTTGCCTTTTGATATACAACACAGCCCTGCAAAGTGTAGAACAACAGCTGAAAAACCAGATAGCCGAGGCTCAGGGCGAGGAGCTGCTTACCCTTAACTATATATTGGCCATGGGGCAAGTGATCGCCCCACCTTCCCGCGCTATTATCCTACAGCAGGTATCTGAGAAAATCGGGTTTGCCCCACCCTTACTGGACATTTTTGAACGGCAGATTCAGGCAGCCGTATATAAACAGCTCATCGCTTTCCATGCGGAACTAGACTGGGAACTGCAACCAGACTCCCTCCTCAACCTGGAGATGGCCCGTAAACATCTAATCCAACAGCTGGAGTCTGATATTGCCCTGTTTGTGGATGAAAACAGCCAAGAACTTCCCATGAAAATCGTCGATCAGCTCGAGGTGTACTACAACCAACGCCACTTTCAAGGAAGGAAAGGATAAAGGACTAAAGGAAGGAAAGAGACCTAAGGGACATAAGCGACCAAAAGGACATAAGGGACATAAGGGACAAAAACTTGTCTTTTATGTCCCTTATGTCCCTTTTTTAAATAAAGCGCGGCTTTGATGCAGCTTCCCCTGCTGCTGCTTTTGTTTGGCACAATGGCATAGCTTGGCCAATAGAAGCACATGACAGCCGCACCGGCGGCAATTTTCCACCGGTGCAGTTATTTGAAAGCGACATATGGGGCATTGCCAAGGCAAATGCAAAAAATCCATGCTCTTAACCTACATAATACAAGAGATCGGCCAGCCTACTCAAGGCGGCTTTATCAAAGCTTCGAGCGGCAGCCATTTCGCTCTGCAGCTCTAGGCAGTCGTTTTGATCTAACTCGCCACTATCGATCAGTTCTTGCGCCCTAGCAATTAGCTGGATATCCTCTTGCGATAAACTACCCTCTAGTCCCTTTCCTTCCACGCTAAAGAACGCTTGCGCAGCGCTATTTTCAGCGTGCCCTTGGGGCTTTTGATTAAAGACCATGCTGTGGTCGTCGGCATGATCTACATGGCCTACATCACCCGCATCCATGCAGGATGGCGCGGAGTCGTCGTCCTCAGAATCGGCCGAGCGCTCTTCCACTTGGATGCGCACGCATTCCAGTTGAGCCATGTTGGCCTTTTTAGACAGAGCTTTAACATCGCGGCTAACCACCTGTTCAATTTTCTGGCCGCTCTCGAGGTGGGCTGCCGTAACATGCAACAATCCACTGGTGTCAAGTTCGAACCTGACCAAAATTTCATTGCTCTCAGTGCCCTTCAAGCCCTCTAAGTAGAAGTTCTCCAATACTTTGTTGCGGTGGATTTCCCGATGCTCACCTTGATTGACATCAATCAATACCCTATCTGTGTGGCTATACTGTCTGTAAAAAATTTGGGTAGCCACAGCTGGCAGCGGAGTATTGCGATGGATCAGAATGTGATTGACATATTCGCCAGCATGATCTTGTACTCCTGTACCTAAACTATGCGGAGTCACATCCACCAGAAGGGGTCCCAAAACTGAACCTGCTGTTTTAGAAGCTTCTATGGCAGCCCCCATAGCTACAACTATCGAAGGATCTACCCAAGCTTGGGGAACAATATTCAACTCATTTTTGAGCAATTCAGAGACTAAAGGCGTATAAGAAGCTCCGCCNNGCACAGACACCAGAGTGCGCTCGATATGCGGACGGATCATGTCTTCAAAATCCACGCGACTGAGGGCGTATTTAAGATGCAGGGCGCTATCCTCTTTGGTGGCAATAAACTCCTCCAGCATCTCGGCCTGAGCTTCTTGAGATAGCCGGATTTTGGCAGATTCGGCAGCGCGCATAAGCCGCGCCCAAGCCAAAGAATCCAGGGCTAAATCCACGCCATGTTCGCTCAGGAACCATTGACGGGCCTTTTCAGCGATGAGATTGTCAAAATCGGAGCCGCCGAGTTCGGTATCGCCATGGCTGGCTTTAACCTCCATGACAGCACTGGAAAGATCCACAATAGAAACATCAAAAGTTCCGCCGCCCAAATCGTAGATGAGGCATAATCCGCTGCTATTTCCTCCCATGGAATAAGCTAGAGCCGCCGCCGTAGGTTCGTTGAGCAGGCGCACCACCTCAAGGCCGGCCAATTCCGCCGCCTCTTTAGTCGCCTCACGCTGGGCCTCATTAAAAAAGGCTGGTACGGTGATGATCGCTTTTTTTACCGGCTTTTTCAAATGGTCTTCTGCCGCCAGCTTTAAACGGCTCAAAATCAGGCTTGAGACCATGGCGGGACTATAATCTTTTCCCCCTAAGGCGAGTACTTCTTCTTTTCCCATTTTCCTTTTGACACAACGAATAGTGTTTTCCGGATTGACTAGTTCGTTATTCACCGCGGGCTTTCCCACGAGAATGGCCCCATCCGCTCCCACGGACACCACTGAAGGTACAATTTTTGAACCATCTACTNNGAATGTACAATTTTTGAACCATCTACTTTTATCACCACTAGCTTGCCGTCGATTACGCAAGCAACTTCCGAATTAGTCGTTCCCAAGTCAATTCCCACACAAATATCTTGAATGTCCTGTTGCATTGTATTCCTTTTTTTATGCATTACCTTTGTATATAACCACTTCGGCAGGACGCAACACGACCCCATCTTTGGCAAAGCCAAGCCTGACTACTTTGGCAATGTGCGTGCTTGTCCCCCCTTTAATCCTCTCTATGGCGCGATGGTGATGTGGAGAAAAAACATCGTCTACCTGCGGCGCGATCACTTCTACAGCCAGATCAGCCAGTAAGGAGAACAGCTTGCAGCGAATCGTTTCTACTCCAGCAGAAACCCCGCGGCAAATCGCTGCGACCTGGTTTTTTACAGGCTGCGCGTGTCTAATCCTGGAACAGAATCTTTCAGGAATGGCTTTCAAGATCTGCCCGCTGGAAAGGCGCTGGGCTTCCAACAAATTCAACATACAATCCATCATCTGCATGAGCGCGCTTTCATACTTCTGTGGGTCAAATGCGGATTTTCCGCCTGCTCGACCGACAGGCTCACTTCCGACCGATTTTGATTGAAATTCACCGCAAAAAGCCTCAAGCGTTGCGCTTACCGCGCCAATCCCCTGCTGCATGCTCTTTTGAGAGTCCAGCAAAAGGCGCAGCTCCTTGTTTTGCTTGCGAATTTCAACGCCTAATTTTTCTTGGCTCAGCAAGAATTCGTACAGGCTAGGCAAGGATAGCTGTCCATATTTTTCTAATAGATCTTCGGGCCAGCCAGCTAAGGGAGAACTTTCGGGCCACGCAGCGCTAAGGGGCTGCGACGGCTCTTCTTCCAGCGCTTCCACGGCAAGAAATAGCTGCAAAACTTCAGCTGAGCACTCCGTTCGCGCCGTTAGGGTATTAGCCAAAGCAGCCGGCGTCCCTATTTCTGCTTCAGACATGTATCATCCCCTAGCTCCCACTCGCTCAAGAATGCCAACTCGCGGATAAGCTCAGAAACGGGCACCTGCGGAGCCTCGCTGGCCGCTGGCATATCAAGGACTGGATCGGCAAATAAGCTCTCTATCTGCCCCCAGAGATAACGCCTGCGGGCTGCGCCATCGCGGATCATACTATAGGCGGTTACAAGCAGAGGGGAACTTCCCATTTGAAGCAATTTGGCATGGAAAGCCTGTTTTATCTGCTCATCTACAGCTGAGGGAGTTACCCCCAAAACACTATAGGGGTTTATCGGCTGATCAGTTATGTCACTAGAATTTGTCATCTCTTCTAAACCTCGAATTTTGAGACTAATTGGCTGCAAGCATCACTATCAAGCCCTTCCATTTTGGCGACTTCCACTATCTGCTTTATTGCACTTGTATCGAGTCCTCTGCTATCCATTAACGCCTGTAGCTCTTGAATTTTCCCCATTACAGCATCCTGAAACGTACTGTAGGATTTTGATTCGCCTTCGCAGGCCATCGTCTCTTGACTTTCTTCTTCGTAAAAGGAATCTGTCTCTTCGTATTCTGTCTCTTCATAAAAGGTTTCTGTCTCTAAGGCGCGTCCTTCTTCATACGCATAGCCTTCAGGGATTTTTTCGTACATGTCCTTGAGAAGTCTCAGCGCCATATCTCTGCGTCCCAAGGCAAAAGAGGGATTAATCAGATGATAAGCAGGTTGCCAGGCCTCAGGTTCAGCCTCTTGCCATCTCTGCAGTAGATTCCACAGATTTTCTGAAACCTGCTCGTATGGGGCTAGCTTGGAAAGGCAGGCATGTTTAGACTGA
>PLSG01000279.1 GCA_003164155.1 Parachlamydiaceae bacterium
ACCTTTAACCATCACTGAACTTGGGATAGAGGACGCAAAGAACGCAAAGCAGGAAAAGAAAAATACAGAAATCACACTATTGTTCTTTTGCTGTTCTTCCTCTTTGCGTCCTTTGCGTACTTTATGTGTTTCTTTGCGATAAAAATTTAATAAGAAGGTTAAAGCTGATCTCTACTTTGCCGAATTTAGAAATTTTTATCGCAAAGAAACACATAGAGGTCGCAAAGGATGCAAACCGGGAGGAAAAATGCAGAATCCACACTATATTTTTATTCCTCTGCCGTTCTTCCTCTTTGTGTCCTTTGCGGTCTTTGTGTGTTTCTTTGTGATAAAAATTTCCTAATAGGCGGGGAAGATTAGAGCCGATTGGCGCTCTTTAAGCGCTGCCAAAGCATATAAGCCTCCTTAGAGGCAAAATTCACAATGCAATTATGTCCGACTTCGGGATCAAAATACACTCCATTCATCGAGGTATTAGACGCAGCCATTTGATAAAACAAAGCATTATTTCCATGCTCGTCTCTTTCTGGAAGGGTATAGCGAAAGCCACAGTTGACCGTACGGTAAGCCAGATCGCTTTTGCCCCAATGGCGCCGAGCTAGTCGCAGTCCCTCTTCGGCGGTGGAGGCTAAAATAGGTACGCCTTTTTCCTCTCCCTTGGCGGTCTCCTCGAACCACTGATAGCTTGCATCGGCCAATTTTCTCAGAAAAAGATACACTATCTCTTTTCCATGCGGTTGAATGCGCGCAATGTGCACCAGCATATTATTCATCTTATTGCCTATGCTTCTCTTGGCTATTAGTTTTATGGCTTAGGAGGTTTTTCCACAATTTCTACGCTTTCTTGAGGAACAACAATGCGCTCTTGGCGTTCTTGAGGAACAACAACGCGCTCTTTTATGTATATGCGTTCTCTGGTGTCGATGCTGGCGCAATATTCGCGAATGACGATATATAGGATGGCAATGCACATCAGGGAAGGCATCAGTGTGTCCCAGCTGATGTTTAGGAATAAGTTGAGGAAGAGGCTGCCTGTAACCCCGGCAGTGATGGCGATATCGAAAAATCTGCCCCCCACATATTGCCTGGCGATAAGCGCGGCGCCAATCACAACTAGCATTTGCGGCCACCAAGCATTAAAAAAGAACAAAGTGGTTATGCCTAGCAAAAAAACTATTAGACAGCCCAGGTCAGCTTTGGTGAGGCTTCTCCAAACTTTTTTCATATGCGAGCTCCTTCTTGGCAATGTTCTAGGAATATAGGCAAAATGTCTACGATGGAGGGCGACCAGCTGATGCCTTTATGATACACGATATGCGCCGCAATGTGACAGGCGATGATCGCCTTCTTGTGATTGCTGGGGATTTCGCGCATGAGATTGTCCGGGTATTTATTGCGCAAGAGAGGCAGGCAGTAGTTTAAGAAGGATTTGATCAACGGATCTTGTGCGTTTGTGGATAACTCAACCGTTTCTAAATAATCCAGAATTTGATAGGTGTAGTAATTGATCTTTTCCGAAATCTGATCGGAAATATCAGTTAAAAATGCGCCGGTGGCTTTATGCGTGCTTAGCAAGAGTTCCACTTCATTTTGGGCGCATTCCTTCAGCCTCTCCAAAATTTCCACTACCAGCTTTGGTTTTTGCTCCATGAACTCAGCGTCGCCCAGCGCTAAACCACACAGAACTTCAAAAGAAGAGCAGATGACGCCGGTTTTATTAGCGGAACTATCTTTGATAATCAGGACTCCCAATTTTTCCAGATGGCGGCGAGCACCTGGAGTCAGATAGAGATTAGCGCCTTCGATAATGGCTCGAGCAGTGGGTTTACCGGACTCATCGAGAAACTCTTTGTAGTTCGATTCATTTAGCGTGCGCGGACGCCCGCCTGCGGGAATAAAGATATCTGCTTTAGTTTGATGTAGATTGTGGCGCAGAAGGAAGTTCATCTCATTGCCAGACAGCCACTCTTCGACGAGATGCCCATTTGACTTTTTCCAGCAGAGCGTATGCTGCACAAGCGGCGTAGGGTGGCGCTTGGTATTTTTATCGAGCAAAAAGCTCCCTTCCGAAAGCTTTTCGGGAGGATAAAATTTTATGGGTTTGCCCTCTAGGAACAAATTGTGCAAGATATCCAGATCCAGACCTAATCGATCGTGGATGGTCCCCGATCCATCGGTTAAAGCAATGAGCTTAGCCGTTTTTGGATAGAAACGGCGCAGATTGCAAATTTGGTTGCCAGCCACATCGCCATCGGGACCGCCTGAAAACTTGAGCGTGAAAACATCGATGTGCGGGTTGATCCCCATGTATTTTAGAGTGGCGTGCATGTAGACATTTAAGCCAAGTGAGGTGACGCCGTATTCTTTGTGGTTGATGCCTGAGAGGGGCTTGCCAGAGATTAGGCAGCTGCCTGGTTTATACTGGTATTTTTTGCTTATGTGCGCAATCCACTCAATCATGGGATCGTGCATATTTTCATCTGGTCCCAAATAGAGGTATTCGGGTTTTTTCCAGTAGTCTACAATGAATTTGGCCTTTAGCGTGCCGTCCGCTTCGCAGTTGACCAAGGTGATCAAGCTCTCGATATAGGCACGCTGCGCTTGGTAGAGATACTCTTCTTTTTGCTCTTTTTTGAAGGTGCTGAGCTTTTCTTCAATCTCTTTAGATAGATGGGAGGTGTTTTGCAATTCCTTTTTCAAGATCTCCGTTTCGGACTCGAGCATGCTGAAGGGCTTCAAGAAGATGATGCCTTTGGCTCCTCCCTCTGGAATGTCCTTATTCTTTTTATGTTGAGTTAAAGCCAAGTTATAGCACTCGGCAAAAACATTGTTGCGCTCGATGCGCATCTTCTCTGTATTTTCAGGAAAAACCGTTCTGAGTCCGCCACGGGATAGGTCCTTGAAGCGTATATGATAGCCAAAGAAATGCATCCCCTTGATAAAGAAGATCGCGTAAGGAAGTTCTGGGAATTTTGCCATGCGGTCGAAGGGCAGGGCATTTAGGTATTGAGGATCGAGCCGAAAGCACAGGGCGGAGAGGATCGTCCGGTAGAAATTGGTCTTCAGCGTATAGGTGATGAAATGCATCGCCTGCTTGAGGACATTTTTTCGACGCATGTCGTTTTCTTCGTTGCCAGTGTCTAGATTGTCCACATCGGCATGGAATACGTCCCGAATGCCCTCAAATTGGGTCAGATCTTGATGTTCTGGATCGAATTTGTACATGAAAGCTTGGCAAAGTGCGGCGGCCAGTTCAGGATGCCGGCATAGAGCTTCTTGGATATTTTCTAAAGTATAGAGATTGGCATCGATATGCACGAGAGATTGATGGATGAAGTTTTTGGTGGCGCGCAAAAAATTGCCCATATTTCCGTTGACAATCCCGCGGCTTACCAAAATCTCATCAAAAAGATCGAAATCGGCAAAGTATTTGATAGTCACCACTTCCCGCATAAAAGTGCGGATGTCAGTGCTTTCCCAGGCGGCCTTGCCATTGCTGCCGTGCAGCTCCAAATGCATCAGCAAGGTGCTGTCTTTGCTGTAGGGATGAATATATGTGGCATTTACTCGCTTCATGGTAAGGCCGTTGCGGTAAATGGTGCGCGCCAAGCGGTATAGGAAATTGTGTTTGGGGGTATTGCGCCAAGCCAAGATGATGTCCATGGAAGCTTGGTCTTTTTCGGCCCAATGGGGATTGTATAGCACTTCGTATTGGCAGTAATCGCGGGTTTGCGCCCTGAAATACATGTCGAGGGCTAATACCATGCGCTCTGGAGGCAGCGAAAGGAAAAAGGGAGCGTTGATATCTGCCAGCAGCCTATCGTAGGCGCTGTCTGAAATGTTGGGATTTCGCTTTTTGTACAGCTCGCGCAAGCCACTGCTCGCAGGCAGTGTAAAGGCATTCCAGGTGTCTTCCACTGCCGTGGTGAAGTAGATGAGGGCAATGCGCAAGTTTTCGGAGACGCCAGGAAAAGGAGGAGGTGCATTGGAAATATAGGTGCAATAGCTTTTAATCCCATACATGGCATAGTGCTGCAAGATGCGAATATCCGCATCGGGGCTATCGAGGCAAGTGACAATCGCCGCTTTTTTTAAATTGATCGTCGAAAAGTAATCCAGCAAGTCAAAGCGCATCAAAGTATGCGTGACCAGCATGAGATTTTCATGCCCGATCTCTTTGTGGAAAAGGCTGGGCATGGCCTTCTCTAGCCAAAGGTAGTATTCTTTAAATTTTGTGCTTTCGTGCTGTATGGCTTTTAATAACTGGGCATGTATGGAAATGCCGCCGATGGGAAGGTTTTCCTCGGATGGGGTAGGCTTATTCATCGGATCCTCCGGTTCACTTTTTAAGCAAGCGCAGCGCGTTGAGCCCAACAATTACCGTGCCGCCCTCATGCATGATGACGGCTAGCCATAGGGGCACAAAGCCTCCCAGCGCTGGAAAAGCGGCGATGCAGATAGCTGCCGTGGCGATGAAGAGATTTTGCTTGACGATAGCTTGCGTTTGGGCGGCTTTCTTCATCAGCCAGTCGAGTCTCTCAAGGTTATCTTGCAAAAGGATGACATCTGCAGCTTCTATAGCAGTGGAGCTGCCCACTTGCCCCATGCAGATTCCGACTGTAGCCCTGGCCATGGCGGGGGCATCGTTGATGCCGTCGCCTACCATGATCAGCCCTTTGTCGTGCGATAGCCTGGAAACGTACTCAAGCTTATCGGCCGGCGTGAGATTGGCATAGTATTCTTCGATGCCAGTTTCAGCGCTGATCCTTTTTGCACTGGCTTCGTGATCACCTGTGAGCATCAGCAAATGCCACCTGTTTTGTTTTTTCAGGGCTTCAATGGTTTCTGGTATTCTGGGGCGCAGGGTATCGCGGAATTTGAAGAAGAAGAGAGCTTGATCCAGAGCCAAAATAGCGATGAGCTCGCCGCTTGCGCGTATCTCTTCCACTGTTTTGATAAGTCTTTGAGCGCTTTGCGGGGAAAGGCGCTCGGCAATATACTCCGGCCGACCTATGTAGGCGCTTAGTTCTCGTCCATCAATTTGGGCGCTGCCTTCTAACCCATATCCAGGAATGGATTTAAAAGTAGTCAGCTGTATCGTGGGAACTTTGGATTGTTCAGCAAAGTCCACTATGGCCGTGGCAATGGGGTGTACGACATTGCGCTCTAAAGCAGCCGCAAAGGCTAAGGCTNNCTTATCTTTGAGTTTTTTAAGGCTTGGTCGAGGTCAACTTGTCCAAGGCTACCTTGCGCAGGGGCTTGATCGATCGGTTCGATCCCCAGGCAGGTGAGATTGCCGGTGGTCAAAGTGCCAGTCTTATCAAAAGCGATGATCGAACACTTGGAAAGCGCCTCGAAGGTTATGCCCCCTTTTAATACAATACCTTGCCTCGCACATGCTCCCAAGGCACTCAAGTAGGCAATGGGCAAAGCGATAATCAGGGCGCAAGGGGAGGCGGCAATCAAAAAAGCTAGTGCGCGATAAATAGAGCCTTCCTTTCCAAGAAATGAAATGCACAACAAGAGGGG
>PLSG01000169.1 GCA_003164155.1 Parachlamydiaceae bacterium
GGGCAGGAAATCGGAAATTCGGGCACGGGCTCGGGCTCGGGCACGTTCACGAATATGGATAAGATAAGATTCGTGATGATCGGAAGCTGAAATGAGAAAGGCTTAGACTCGATGGCAATTCTCCAGTACGACGAACCTTCCCTTACAGCTCATTTTCGTGAACGTGCCCGAGCCCGAATTTCCGATTTTCTGCCCTGATCCGCCAGTTCCTCAGGGGGGATGTGAATAGTTACAAAAAATTGTGCTAATTTCTTGTGACTGAACAGGTCCAAAAAAAGCAGCGCAGAATATCGCCCTTATGCTATTTTCAAACAGCTGCCTCAACTGATACAAAGACGCTATTCAAAAAGTCATAAAGTCGAGCAAAGGTGAGTATTCAATGATTGCAGACACGTCGTTATTTAACAGCTACGCAAGGCAGTTCATCGGCGCTTCGCCTTTGCAGTCCATTCCATTCGAAGAAACAAAACTCAAAGAGGAGAGAGCTTTCTTCACCGCACAGATTTCAAGTGAATCGGAAGAAAAAGATCGGCTGGAGCGGATAAAACAAACGAGCTTTGTGCTATCGACAGAGCCCCCTGTGGCTGTCATGCTGATTGATCTGTGTACAGCCCTTTACATTAGACTATACGCGGCAGGTATTATTAAGGAAAAACCTTGGCTTTTGGGTGGTGCGGCCTGCCATGTGCTCTCTGGGCTTAATTTTATCGACATCGATATAGTCTTCGACATTTTCAACCCCGATTATATATTGATCGAAAAGAGCTTGATTGAAACGCTTCAGGAGCTATGGATAACAAAGAAAGCTCCACCTCCCACGGCTGATGAAATTACAAAGCAATATATCAGCAAAAGGGCTATTTTTCACGGCTATAAGGGATCTATCTTGGGCTTATTCGGTGTCCTCGACATTAAATTCAGCTATCGGGATAAATCGCTGCTAAATGAACGGATAAACGTTTCTACCTCTGACGGATTTCAAATCTCTTTATTTAGCGACAAGGTGAGATGTGCCCACGATGTGCATTTCTATATGCATAAGAAAGGGTTTGAAAGCGCTTTATATGCACTCAAGTGCCGCATTTTTTCGGTAGAAAAACCAGAAGAAGTCAAAGGGCTGATCTTTCGCCTTTTACATAAAGTGACCCAAGGCTTTGAATTAGACAACCCACAGACTAGGCATATAGCCCTGGCAAAGCTCAAAACCGATTATACCCCCGACCAGCTGCGCAATCTTACGCGTAATCACTTGCGCAACCACTACCCAGAAGATGTGAAAGGCAAGCACATCTTCTTCTTAAATTTCCTAGATGCCGTAATGCATTTTGAAAGCGAAATAGATCGCAGGGCTTACTGTCAATTGATTGCCGATATGTGGCTAGAAGTTTCCAAGACACCCAATCAGCTGATTGAGCTGATCAAAAAACAGCCGCAGTTAACCTCGCCTATTTTAGATTTTCTACGCGGCAGCTTGCTTTATGCATGGGGCAGCAAAATTTCCCCCGCGTCACTGCAAGCTTACGCCTTTCCCTTTATGGAAAAGGCCGATAAGCCCCGGCAGCACTTGGCTTTCATGCAGGAATTGCGCACCCACTACATTGTCATGCCCCATAACCCGATTGATTTGATGATGGCCTTTTGCAGTAGCTGGGATGTACTGGAAAAGGAATGTGGATCAAAATTTCCAAGCCTTTTCAATGGCCTCTCCACAGACTTAAGCTTAGATCTTCCGCATTTACGCGTGCAAAAAAAAAGAGATGCGGCGGCAACCTTCGTTCATCTATTTGAAGTTCCCCCCCTCTCCTCCACTCTATACATGCAGTATGCCGATAAGCTGATCCCCTGCGCGGTTGAAATTCCCGCTTCGGAGCATATAAAAACCCTCATGCCTATATTACAGGGCATTAAAGACAACATAACCACCTTGACGTCTAACAGAGAATCTCCTTTCAAAAATGCGATGAGCCGCTGCCTCACCCGTTTGATCCGGCAAATAGTCGCGCATCCCCAAGAGAAGCTACTCAAAGAGTGCTATGAGATGCTTTTAAGGGCAAAAGCATGTCAGCTTTTCACGCCTGAAAAAGCACTTTCACTGCACTGCGCCCTGCTGCAAGCGCATTCTAAGCTATTTTGTCCGCCGGCTCAAAATGAGGTTTTGGCAAAGGGCAATATAAAAGCCTCTTCGGATTGGGAAATATCGCTGCTAGATAATACATTGAAGGAATGCATCGCCTATGGAAACCCCACCAGCGAGCAACTTACTTTTCTGCTCATGCGATATGCGCAACTGAGCTCCTCAAAAAGTCCCCAGCATTTGAGATTAGCACATCGCTATTTTGAAAAATTATTACATCAAAAAATGTCATTTCGCAATGCCGCTATCGACAAACATTTCCGTGAAATCACCTTTCAAATGCTGCATGGATCGCTAGCTTGTAAAAGCTTTGACCTGGATGTGCTGACCCAGGCTTTACTTTTTGTGCTATATCACACTGATCAAATCCTATTCATGTCCCTTTGGACACCGGCAGAGAAGCTCAGCTTGGAAATTTTGGAAGGCCTCGACCGGATGATAGGAACTTTTCCACAGCCTTCTTTTGAAATAATGGCCTGCAGCACTTGGCGTCTAATCAACCAAAATGCTCCAGATACAGCGACAGTGGCAAAAGCGCTATTTTCAAGCTTTACGGCCTTAAGCCAAGCAGAAAAAAATTCAAAGCATCTCCCCTCGTTTGCAGCTTTCGGGCGCAGCCTCGTAGACCTACTGTCGAGCAAACGGCTGAGGCTGCGCACTTTGATAACCGAAAAAACCTATGCCTCTGCTCTAGAAATTGGCTTTCAGCTGTTAAGCGGCAAGGACGAACAGGCCGATAAAAAAACTAAGGCGGACTGTTTTAAAACGGGTAAAAAGCTTTTGACTATATTATCCCAAGATGAATTTGCGGCTCGCCACACATTAAGAGTAGACCTGCAGATCTGCCAAAGGATCATAAATCTAGTTTCTAAAAAAGCTATCGCGCCAAAAAATGCGCACGCTTATCACTCTCAGATCCAAGTCCTCTGCTCTCTTCCAGGCATTGTAGATAAAATACAAAAAACTGGACTCTTAATCTTGAAGGAGCTTCCCAACCTCTCTTTGCTATGCGATAAAGCCATCATTCTTTCACACCTCAAGCTTATTTTAAAAACGCTGCAACCCGCAGTGTTAAAAGACGCTGTACTGCAATCCCCTTCCATAGAGACAGAGGATGAAAAATCTGGCAAAGAAGAAAAGGCATCGGGTCACACTTCTCTAAAAATACCATCTAAGATCAATCCCAGAGCCTCAATTGTAGATTTTTCCGTTTTTGAAATGCGATTTAAAACAGGCTCGCTATACGATCAATCTTCTGATTTTTCAGAGACAGCCCAAGCCTCACAATTGATATGTGCCTTAATGCATGACTATAAGCCCAAAACTACTCTCAAAAAGGTAGAAAAACTGTCCCTTTTTATAGAGAAGACCTTGACAGACCGCCAGTCAGAACTAGCTGCGATTCCCAGCACTCTCGAAAATACTCTCAGGATGGCAGCTTTAGCACTCTGCAGCACGGCAACTCCCAAAACAATATTTCTGGCCGAAAGCATCCATAAGCATCTATCCATATATGGGATAAGCACTGAATCTGTTGATTTTAGCTTACCCTTGCGCCTAATCGAACAATTGCTGGGGTTGAAGAATGCCATCCCTTATGCTGCTCTAATGGACAGACTGATCCCCCTAACAGGACAACTTATAAAAAATGCATTCCTAAAAAAAGAAGCTCACAAAGTCATTTTACAAGCCATCGGAGAAATGCTTAAGACCAACGCCTTGGCCTATTATGAAATAGCCTCACGCTACATCAAAATCCTGCACTCGAAATCTAAAGCCTCCCTTGAAGATGCCCTGTATCTAGCCCAGCTTTCAAAATCGTTTATCTCTCAATGCCTGCTATTTCCAGAGGCAGACTACTTCCCGCTAGCTTTAAATCTTTTTTTGGAAATAGCGCAAAACGCGGATGAATTCCCGGATTTGGAAGCAGAACTTTTACACATGTGCACCATGCTGATCAAGGCCGTTCCGGGAAACTATAAAAACGCCCATACAGCTCATCCAGAGATAGATCAGATAATGGCTTTTGCCGCAAATAAAAATCTTTTGGCCGTGCGGAATGCAGAAGCAGAAATGGCCCTACTCACCGCCTGGACAAAAGTCGAGCCAAGCTTGTTGGTGCGCTGGCTGCAGATGCTGTTCAAAAGTGCATTGCCGGCAGGGCCCATTCAAGAGCCCCTACCACAAGTCCACCTGCAAGCTCTGTGGAAGGCCTTCTTTAGCCATCTATCCAAGCTGTGTGCGGATTCCTCTACGCCATCACGCATAGCCTGTGCCTGCCTGGCTCTTTTTGAGGAACATGAAAAACTGGCCCACGCCCTTTTTCCCGCTTCAACGGATCCTGATAAACCTTCGTTTTTAGCCGATTGTCTGATAAGCATTTATGCTAAAACCACAAAACCTGAACATCTGGAAAAAGCATGCTCCTCTCTCTTGTCAAATAAAGCCCCGTCTTCAGCAGCCGCAAAGCACATTTTAGAAGGCTTTCATTTTCTACCAAAAGAGCTCTTTGCCAAGCCCCAGTGGGGCATTTTACAAGAAAGCATCGCACATATCTTTAAAACGTGTTTGGAGCTGCCTAAACCAGGCGACACGCTTTCGCAGGCAATTTTTACGGAAACGTCACTTGCCCTCATCGACTTGTTAAATGAATTGTCTAAAAATCTCGTCCTTTCCATTGCTCTGACGACTTTAGAAATTTATGAAAGATTGCTGCTTGTCATGAAAAAAGCTGGTCAAGATCTGCCTGAAGGTAAAGTGTTGGAATTTTTTTTAAATCTAAGTCAGTCAGAACTGATCCATTATGAGAAAGACATCCTTCCTAGAATTGAAAAGCTTGCTCTAACTTATTTGACCGAACCGACTCAATCCGCATATTATGACGGAATCGAACGCATGTTGGAAATGCAATTTAAAGACTGCGTGACATTCATTAATACATCTGAAAAGATTGACAAAGATAAAAGTGGCATACTTTTTTCCAAGATCCAGGCCTTTGCCCCCTATTATGCGAAATGGCAACCAGCTAATGGGCAAAAATTACTTTACGCCATCTTTAAAAAACTTCAGTTTCTTGAATTCGAAGGATGGGATGTCATTATGAGCAATTTAATAATTAATGCTCGGCGTTCAGGACTTTATGCATCTCACTTACCTTCAAATGTGAAGTTGGGAAAAAAAGAAAAAGAAAATCTGCTTTCCAGCTGCCGCATGCAGAAAGAAATCACAAACGGCATCCTGCCAGAATTGTGTTCCTCGACTTTAAAAGTCAGTCACGAGCTTACAAATCATCCCTATGCCCACTTATGCTGGCTGATCGAATACACCAACTTTGACAATCAAGAGGAGGTGGACATCTTTACTCCAAATTTCGTGTCAGTAGGACAAAACGCCATACTCAAGGCCATGCTCACTCAGAACTCATTCTTATTTAACATATTTTCTAGCTCTTTAAATCAGATTGCCACAGCCATGCTTCCATCCAAACACTATATTCGCTTTATAGCCGGAATGCAGCACCTTATCAACATCACACTGTATTATGCCGATATCTTTGAAAAAGTGCTAACTTTTGCCTCGGCAAAGTGCAGTAAAACTGTCGATGAAAAAGAGCAATGGAAAGTAATTGCAAGTATAGCTGCTCATAAATCCACACCCAAACGCATCGCAAAGGATTTATTTTTGATAAACCTTTCGCATGATCAACGCCTTGTCCTCATTAAATCAGCCCTCACCCTTATACCAGATTTACAAAGTATGCATCGCAATCTCTTCTTGGCTCCCCTCTCCAGCCCCATTCTCAGTGAAACCAACGCTATTTTACTGGAAGTACTGAAGAAATTTATCATCCAATTGAAGCCTAAAATCTCACCTGATAAGCATGCTTTATTTCTGGAAAAATCAAACTTTTTGTGCGAACAATCCATCTTTTGTTATAGCCAAAAACTCAGTACGGATCAACAAAACGCATTCCAAAAACGCATTAACTCTATTTTATCACTTGTTTAAACTCAAATTCAAGCACCAGGAAATTCATAATGGCTGTGATAGACACACGCCTATGCCTATTTAAGGTTTTCATTAAATATCCTACACTCATTCACACAGAAAATTTAATGAAAATTGTACGGTATAGTGAGGCACGAAGCCACCCTTTTTAGTGGCATTCTCATAGGCCATGCATTCAAATTGAAGGGAAGTATCGATTTTTTGTTTGCCCACGGGAGCAAAAGTATACCCTAGACCTAGATTAAGAGGGATTTGTTGGACGTGGTGCCTCCAGTCAATCGTCCATTCGGCATTGGAGATAACATAGGCATTCTTAAAAAAATGATAGATAATAAATGGTTGGAAGAGGAGATAATTTTGCTCCGCTTGGCGCGAGTTTCCAGCAAATGAAAGGGGATTTTGTGCCAAAAAACCTATTTGCCATCCCGAAAATTTGAGAATGCTTAATCCTAAGGCTGGGCCGAGCTGCCATTTTCCTTGGCCAGCATCCTCAGTTTTTGCAGTAGGAAAGACAGCCATAGGACCAATCCCCCACCTT